>JAYTQW010000463.1:0-5578 GCA_043746535.1 Rhodospirillales bacterium | reverse complement strand
AATGGCACTTAAATCGATGACCCTGGATGAGATCCTGGCGTCCAGCCCCAATGTCGATCGCGCCAAAGTCCTTGCAACCACGGAACAGGATATCCGGCGGCACCAGATCGAGGACGGTGAAGATCCCGATGCGCCGGTGCCTACGTTCCAACTGGTGCCGAACGTGCGCGCGATCCGCACCCGCCTGCATATGACGCAGGCGGCGTTCGCCCGCGCGATCGACGTGCCAGTGGCGACGGTGCGCAACTGGGAGCAGTCGCGCACCGGCATGGACCCCGCCATTCGATCGCTGCTTCGGGCGGTGGAGCGCGAGCCGGAAGCCGTGTTGCGCGCTCTGGCGCGAAACTGACCAAGTCAGCCGCGCGCGGTGCCGTGGTGACAGCCGCCCCGTCGCGGCGGTAAACCCCGCGCATGTCCCTGCTGACCATTCGCGACCTCACCATCCGCATCGCCGGGCGCACCCTGCTGGACGGCGCCAGCCTGAGCGTCGATCCGGGCCGGCGCATCGGCCTGGTCGGGCGCAATGGCGCGGGCAAATCGACGCTGCTGCGCGCCATCTCCGGCGAGTTGGCCATCGACGGCGGCGACATCCGCCTGGCCGCGCGCGCGCGCATGGCGCAGGTGCGGCAGGAGGCGCCGTCGGGCGAAGCCACCTTGCTGGAGACGGTGCTGGAGGGCGATGTCGAGCGGCTTGCCTTGCTGCGCGAGGTGGAGCACGCGGCGGCGGAGCGGCTGGCGGAGATCCATGACCGGCTGGCGGTGATCGCCGCCGACGCGGCCCCGGCGCGGGCGGCCACCATCCTGGCCGGGCTGGGCTTCGACGAGGAGAAGCAGGGCCGCCCGGTGTCCTCGTTCTCCGGCGGCTGGCGGATGCGGGTGGCGCTGGCGACCGCGCTGTTCGCCAACCCCGACCTGCTGCTGCTGGACGAGCCGACCAACCATCTCGACCTGGAATCGACGCTGTGGCTGGAGTCCTGGCTGGCGCGGTTTCCGGGGGCGGCGATCGTGGTCTCGCATGATCGCGGCCTGCTCGACCGCTGCGTGGAGGCGATTGCGCATCTGGACCACGGCAGGCTGTCGCTGACCCCTGGCGGCTACGACGAGTTCGTGCGCATCCGCACCGAGCGCGCGATGCAGCAGAACCGCGCGGCGGAGAAGGTGGCCGAGCAGCGCGCGCACATGCAGGCGTTCGTCGACCGCTTCCGCGCCCAGGCGACCAAGGCGCGGCAGGCGCAGGCGCGGATCAAGGCACTGGCGCGGCTGCCGCAGATCGACAGCGTGACCCTGGACAGCCCGACCCGGTTCGCCTTCCCGGAGCCGACCCAGCTCTCGCCGCCGATCCTGAACCTGGAGCGGGTCAGCATCGGCTATGGCGGCGTGGCGGTGCTGCGCGGCCTCAACCTGCGCGTGGACCAGGACGACCGCATCGCGCTGCTCGGCGCCAACGGCAACGGCAAGTCGACGCTGGCGAAGCTGCTGGCCGGGCGGATGGAGCCTATCTCGGGCACCCTCCTGCGCGGGCCGAAGCTCAAGGTCGGCTACTTCGCCCAGCATCAGACCGAGGAGCTGTCGATGGAGCAGTCCCCGGTCGAGCACATGGCGCGCGCGCTGCCCCGCGCGACGCCGCCGCAGTTGCGGGCGCAGTTGGCCCGGTTTGGGCTGGACGCCGACCGCGCCGACACCAAGGTCGCCAGCCTGTCCGGTGGTGAGAAGGCACGGCTGCTGCTGGCGCTGGCGACCCGCGACGCGCCGCACCTGCTGATCCTGGACGAGCCGACCAACCATCTCGACATTGATGCGCGTGAGGCGCTGGTGCGGGCATTGGCCGAGTATCGCGGCGCGGTGCTGTTGATCACCCACGACCCGCATCTGGTGGATCTGGTCGCCGACCGGCTGTGGCTGGTGGCGGACGGCACCGTGAGGCCGTTCGAGGGCGACCTGGACGAGTACCGCGGCCTGATGGCCGACCGCGCCCGCCCGGCCGCCAGGGCGGACGCGGCACCCAGCCGCCGCGACGAACGCCGTGACCGTGCCGAGGCGCGGGTCGCCACCGCGCCGCTGCGCCGCCAGGCGCGCGAGGCCGAGGCGCGCATGGCCAGGCTAGCCACCGAACGGGCCGCGATCGAGGCGAAGCTGGCCGACCCGACGCTGTATAGGCCGGGCCGGGTGGCGGAGGTGACGGCGGCCCAGACCCGGCTGGCCGTGATCGGGCGCGAGAGCGAGGCGGCGGAGGCGGCATGGCTGGAAGCCGAGGAGGCGCTGGAAGCGGCCAGCGTCAACGCCTGAACGGTTGTAGCGATGAAGAGAACCAGTTTCGAAATATTTTACTAATAGAAATACCAGAATTCGTCTCGATATAATGTCTAATTATAATAGAATCGGTGTTTTGGGTATTGAAATTGCACAATTTCAATCTTGATTTTTGGCCTGGTTGGTGCATGTAACGTTACTGTCCAGAGAACCAACAGCCAACCAGCGCGTTCGTGTGCATGAAGTTTGCGGTTGTTGTTCAAGGTTCGGAACGAGCCGCGTTTCAGTGAGGTGCAGAGTATGAGCGATGTCGGATTACTCATGTCGCGTCCCGACGTGGCGCTGGAACCCGCGCCGATCCATCCCGACTGGATTCTGGAGGGTGCGCCACATGCCCGCTACCGGATGTTGTTCCGTAGCCAGGATGGCACCTCCTCGACGGTGATCTGGGACTGCACCGCCGGCGTGTTCAACTGGTACTACAACTGCGACGAGACCATCCAGGTGATGGAGGGTGGCGTGGTGTTCACCACCAAGACAGGCACCCAGGAGGTGGGACCGGGCGACGTGGTGTTCTTCCCGGCTGGCACCCATGCCGTCTGGCAGATCGATCATTATGTGCGCAAGGTGGCGTTCCTGCGCCATCCGCTGCCCTGGCCGGCCGGTTTCGCGCTGCGGGTCTGGCGGCGGCTGGTGAACGGGCGCAGCAAGTCACGCATGTCATAGCGGGTCCAGGAGTTCTCCATGCGCGTCGCCGGCCGGAAGCCGCTTTGCCTGCTGGCGCTGCTGGCGACTCTCGTATCCGCCTGCGCCGCCCATCGCGCGGCGCCGCCGCAGGCCACCGGCGCCAACCTTTCGCAGCCGACCGCAGCCCCGGTCCCAGACGCGGCCGTGCAGGCGCCGGCCCGGCGGGACGCCCCATCCGGCCAGGCCGATTTCGACCGCAACGCCAACACGCGCTCGCCCGGCGATGGCGTCGCCCGCCTCAGTCAGCCCAACAGCGCGCCAAGCCTCACCATGCCGGGCGATGCCCATGCGAGTTGCAGCACGTCGCCGTTCGGCAACGCTGGCGCGTGCGTGACGCCGTGACGATGGCCCGCCGCTAGGCCTGCCCCATACCTGCCTTCGGTCCCATCCGCAGCTCATGCCTGAAAGTGTCGGTTATGTGCGTGGCAAGCGTCTGGACGGCGCCTGACGACGGCTCCTGGCCGGTCAGCAACAGGATTGCGGTGTTCGGCAATTCGGGCAGCAGTTCGCCGGCTGACAGCGTGCGCAACCCCTCCGGCAGCCAGGTGATCGGCGAGGTGGTCACCGCCAGCCCGGCCATCACCGGCGCGTGGGTGCCGGCATTGGTGGCGGCGGTGTAGGCGATGCGGTAGCGCCGGCCGGCCTTCTCCAGCGCCGCCAACGTCATCACGCGCCACGGGCAGTCGGCGGCGGCCACCGCCAGCGGCAACGGGTCGAGCCGGTGCGGCGCATAGCGGTCCGAGGTGATCCAGCGCAGCGGACCGCGCCACAACTCGGTTGCCGGCCAGTGCCTCGGCTCATGGCCCTCGCTGCACAACGCAAGGTCGATCTCGCCGGCCTTCAGCTTGGCGATGAGTTCGCTGGACGGAGCGCAGGTGACCGCCACCTCGACGGCCGGGTGGGTGTCGGCGAACCGCTTCAACACCTGCGGCAGGTAGCGCAGCGCGTAATCGTCGGGGGTGCCGAGGCGCACCGTGCCCTGCACCGAAGGCTGGTGGAAATTGGTCCAGATCTCGTCGTTCAACGCCAGCAGGTCGCGCGACCGCTCCAGCAGGTACTGGCCGTGCGAGGTCAACTGCACGCTGCCGCCACGCCCGCGTTGCAGCACGCGCTGGCCCAGCAACGCCTCCAGCCGCTGCACCTGCATCGACACGGCGGACTGCGTGCGCCCGGTGCGTTCGGCGGCGCGGGTGAAGCTGCCCTCCTCCGCGATGAAGGCGAACGCGCGCAGCAGGTCGGGGTCGATGCCGAGAGGGGAACCCATGGTCATCAGTTTTGCTGATTTTTAGGATGAAAGCAATTCGTTTCCCTCATTTGTGGGGGCAGCCCATGTTTGTGTCCGGCGCCGCATCCAAGGCGCCATGACGAAGGAGAGCACCGATGACCAAAGTACAACTCTACGCGCCGCTGGCCCGGCTGTGGCTCGGTGTCGAGCACGCCATGCAGGCGATGGCGGCCCGGCGCGAGCTCAGCCGCATGGACGACCGCATGTTGCAGGATCTGGGCGTCTCGCGCGCGCAGGCGGAGTTCCAGGCGACGCATTGGCACGACCGCGAGCACCACTGAGCCCGGCGCCCACCGCTAATCGGGTCGGCTCGCATGGCTGACCGGAGCGACGGCGCCTCGACCCTGGGCGCCGGGCTGGCTAGAAAACTCCCACCACAACGGCGCGGCGGGACCATCCTGGTGAGGATCGAGTGTTAGCCAGGATGACCAGCGCCGGCGCCGGCGCGTTGCTCTCGACGGTCGCGATGTTCTGCTACGCGGCGCTCGACACCAGCAACAAGTGGCTCATCATCGGGCTGACGCTGACCCAGTTGCTGTGGGTGCGCGCCGCCGTGTTCCTGGTGTTCGTGCTGGTGCTGCTGCGCCGCCGCGGCCTGCGCCGGACCGCCCGCAGCAAGCGGCCCTGGCTACAGGCGGCGCGCGTGGTGCTGGGCGTGGTCGAGAGCTGCACCTTCGTGCTGTCCATCCACTACCTGCCGCTGGCGGAGACGCACGCCGTGCTGGCGGTGGCGCCGCTGATCGTGGTGGCGCTGTCGGCGCTGCTGCTGGGCGAGCGCATCGACACCGGCCGGGGCTTGGCTGTGCTGGCCGGGTGCGCGGGGGTGCTCATTATCCTGCATCCGGGCTTCCGCACGGTCACCTGGCAGTTGCTGATCCCGCTGGCGAGCGCGTTCCTGTGGGCCGGCTACCAGTTGCTGATCCGGCTATGCGCCACCAGCGACAGCACCGACACCACGCTGCTGTGGTCGGCGGTGGTGGGCATGGCCGTCACCACGCTGATCGGCCCATGGGGCTGGATTCCTCCCAGCATGACCGAGTGGCTGGTGATCGGCGTCGGCGCGGCGTTCGGCACCATCGGCCAGTACGCGCTGATCAAGGCGCTGGAACGCTCCGACGCCGCCTCCATCCAGCCGTACAGCTACACGCTGCTGGTGTTCGTGGCGGTGCTCGGCTTCGCGGTGTTCGGCAACGTGCCGGACTGGTGGACGGTGGGGGGCGCCGTGGTGATCGTGGCGAGCGGCATCTATGCGTTCCGGCACGGGCTGGCGAAAGCCCCCGGCTAATTGGAAGCGGG
>JAYTQW010000462.1:0-6131 GCA_043746535.1 Rhodospirillales bacterium | reverse complement strand
CTAGTGTCCCGAATCTGAAATTCGCAGCATTTTTTGCTTGTACTCGGCCCTATGTTTTGGCAGGCTTTTGCCGTCATTGGGCAGGAGTTGGGAATGGCGGGTCGTCGTGCGGTAGAGTTGATTCTGAGCGATGAGGAGCGGACGGAGCTGGGCAGCTTGGCGGCCCGTCGCTCGACGGCGCAAGGGTTGGCGTTGCGGGCGCGGATTGTGCTGGCCTGCGCGGGCGGGGTGGCGAACAATGACGTCGCGGTCGCGCTGGACGTGTGCAAGAACACGGTGGGCAAGTGGCGGCGGCGGTTTGCTCTGCACCGGCTCGACGGCCTGCGTGATGAGCCCCGCTCGGGTGCACCGCGCACGGTGGCGGACGAGCGCATCGAGGCGTTGGTTGCCGCTACCTTGGAGAGCGTGCCAGCCGACGCGACGCACTGGAGTTCGCGCGGCATGGCACGGGCCAGCGGGCTGTCGGTGTCCACGGTGCAACGCGTTTGGCGCGCGTTCGGCTTGGCCCCGCACCGCCAAGAGGTGTTCAAGCTCTCGACCGATCCGGACTTCGTGGCGAAAGTGCGAGACGTGGTGGGCCTCTACATGGCCCCACCGGACCGGGCTTTGGTCCTTTGCGTCGATGAGAAAAGCCAAATCCAGGCGCTCGACCGCTCCCAACCCCTGCTTCCCATGCGGCCGGGACAGGCTGAGCGCCGCACCCACGACTACAAGCGCCATGGCACCACCAGCCTGTTTGCCGCGCTCGACGTTGCCACCGGCCGCGTCATCGGCAAGTGCTATGGCCGCCATCGCGCGGCCGAATTCCGTCGTTTCCTCGACGAGGTAGAAGCCAATGTGCCGCACGACATGGACGTGCATCTCGTGATGGACAACTACGCCACACACAAGACGCAACTGATCCGCGACTGGCTGCTCAAGCGCCCGCGCTGGCACGTCCATTTCACGCCCACCAGCGCGTCGTGGCTGAACCAGGTCGAGCGCTTCTTTGCGCTGATTACCGAGAAACAGATTCGGCGCGGCGTCCACCAAAGCGTCGCCCAGCTCAAGGCCGCCATCACCGGCTTCATCGACCAGCATAACACCGCCCCGAAGCCGTTCCGCTGGACCAAGTCCGCGTCCGACATTCTGGCCAGCGTCGAACGATTCTGCCTCCAAACCCTGCAAATCCAAACCACTTCATAATGAAGCGAACTTCTGGTTCAGGACACTAGATCATGACGCGTTTGGGTCGCTTCACCCAAACGTGCGAACATGATCGCTCGAACAAAGCGCGGGGGCATGGCTGACGGTTCGGGGGGGGGCAGACTGAACCGCGAGGCCAGCGGGAAAGGCCGAGGCTCGTCAGATCCTGTCACGGCCGACCCAGTCGGCATAGACATCGGCCAGCGTGGTCTCCCACGGGATCTGCGGCGACCAGCCAAGCTCTGCGCCGGCGAGCGACGCATCGCCGACGGCGACCGGGATTTCGCTGGGGCGCAGCAGGTCGGCGTTGGTCCGCACCTCGGCCGCCACGCCGGCGATGGCGATGAGCCGGGCCAGGATGTCGCCGATGCGCCGCGGCGTGCCGGAGGCGATGTTGAAGACGCGGCCGGGCGGCAGGCTGCCCGCGCGTTCGATGCAGGCGACATAGGCGCGGCACACGTCCCGCACGTCGAGGAAGTCCCGCTGCGGGTCGAGTGCGCCGACATGCAGGACGGCCGGCTGGCGGCCGGCGGCGATGGCGGCGACCTGGCGGGCGAAGGCGGGCACCACGAAGCTGGCCGACTGGCCGGGCCCGGTGTGGTTGAAGGCGCGCAGGCGGATGCTGCGCAGGCCGTCGCCGGCCATGGCGCCGAGGGCGAGGTCGGCGGCGGCCTTGGTGGCGGCGTAGAGGTTCATCGGCGCCGCGGCGGCGGCCTCGGTCAGCTTCGCGCCGGAGCCGAACGAGCGGCCGTAGATCTCGGCGCTGGAGGCGAACAGCAGCACGCAGGCCGGCGCATGCGCCATGATGGCGCGGGCCAGCGCCAGGGTGCCGTGCAGATTGACCTGCCAGGCCCGGCCCGGATCGTCCCGTGCCGCGGTCACGGCGGCGATGGCGGCGAGATGGATGCAGATGCTGGGGCGGTGCGCGCGGATCAGCGCATCGACCGCGGCGGCGTCGGCGATGTCGAACGCCGCCGGCCCGGTCAAGAGGTCGGCGGCGGGGAATGCAGCGCGCAAGGCGGGCAGCAGATGGCCGCCGACGAAGCCGCCGACGCCGGTGAGCAGGATGCGCTGCGGGCTCATATGTGCCGGCGGGCGGTTGCGTTCAAACCTCGCCGGCGGCCAGCCTGGCCTCGGTGGGCATGCTGACATGGGCGCGGGCGCGATGGCGGGCGAGGTCGGCCTCGACCATTTCGGCCACCATCGTCTCGAGGGTGGTCGCGGCCTGCCAGCCGAGGGCCTGCTTCGCCTTGGACGGGTCGCCCAGCAGCACCTCCACCTCGGCCGGGCGCAGCAGGCTGGCGCTGGTGCGCACGAATTCCTGGTAGTCGAGCCCGACATGGGCGAACGCCATGCGGCACAGCTCGCGGATGCTGGTGGTACGGCCGGTGGCGATAACGTAGTCGTCTGCCGCCGCCTGCTGCAGCATCAGCCACATGGCGCCCACATAGTCCCGCGCATGGCCCCAGTCCCGCGTGGCGTCGAGGTTGCCGAGCTGCAGCTCGCGCGCCAGGCCCAGCTTGATGCGGGCGACCCCGTCGGTGACCTTGCGGGTGACGAACTCGATGCCGCGCAGCGGGCTCTCGTGGTTGAACAGGATGCCCGAGGAGGCGTGCAGGCCGTAGCTTTCGCGGTAGTTGATGGTCATCCAATGGGCGTAGAGCTTGGCCGCGGCGTATGGGCTGCGCGGGTAGAACGGGGTGCGCTCGCTCTGCCGCGCCTCCTGAATCTTGCCGAACATCTCGGACGACGAGGCCTGATAGAAGCGCGCCGCGGGGTGGGCGATGCGCACCGCCTCGAGCAGGTTCACCGCCCCCATGCCGGTGACCGTGCCGGTGAGCAGCGGCTGGTGCCAGGAGGCGTGCACGAAGCTCTGGGCGGCGAGGTTGTAGACCTCGTCGGGCCGGATCTGCTGGATGAGGCGGATCAGGCTGGACAGGTCGTTCAGGTCGCCGTCGACGAGGTGCACCTGGTCGAGCACGCCGAGCCAGCGCAGCCGCTCGCCGATGATGTCGGCCGAGGCGGAGCGGCGCAGCAGGCCGTGCACCGCGTAGCCCTTGGCGAGCAGCAGCTGCGACAGATAGGCGCCGTCCTGGCCGGTGACGCCGGTGATGAACGCTGTGGGCATGGCTGACGTCCTTGGAGTGATGGCCGGGCGCGGGCGGCGCGGTCAGCTGCGGCCGTAATTGTCTTCGAAACGGACGATGTCGTCCTCGCCGAGATAGGCGCCGGACTGCACCTCGATCAGCGTCAGCGGGATGCGGCCGGGATTTTCCATCCGGTGCACGCAGCCCAGCGGCAGATAGATGCTTTCGTTCTCCCGCACCAGAACGCTCTCGCCGTCACGCGTGACGATGGCGCTGCCGTTGACCACCACCCAGTGCTCGGCGCGGTGGAAATGCTTCTGCAACGAGAGTTTGTGGCCCGGGGTGACGACGATGCGCTTGACCTGGAAGCGGTCGCCGTGGATCAGGCTTTCGTAGAAGCCCCACGGGCGGTAGGCGCGGTTATGCGCGATGGCCTCGTGGCGGCCGGCCTTCTTCAGCCGGTCGACGATCTTCTTCACGTCCTGCGCACGGTCCCGGTGCATGGCCAGCACGGCATCCTCGGTGACCACCACCACCACGTCCTGCAGGCCGACCACGGCGGTGAGGATGCCGTCGCTGCGGGCGTAGCAGTCGGTCGAGTCCTCCAGCAGCACGTCGCCGACGGCCACGTTACCGGCGCCGTCCTTGTGGCCGAGTTCCCACAGCGCGTTCCAGCTGCCGATATCGGACCAGCCGATATCGGCCGGCACCACCGCGGCGTGCGCGGTGCGCTCGGCCACCGCATAGTCGATGCTGATATCCGGGCTGGCGGCGAATTCCGCGGGGTCGAGGCGGATGAAGTCGAGGTCGGCGGCGCGCTGGGCCACGGCGCGGCGCATGGCGGCCAGCACCTCGGGGGCGTGGGCGTGCATCTCGGCGATCAGCGTGGCGGCGGTGAACACGAACATGCCGGAGTTCCACAGATGCCGCCCGGAGCCCGCCAGGGTGGCGGCGGTGGCGGCGTCCGGCTTCTCGATGAAGCGGGCCAGGTCGTGCGCGCCGGGCAGGCCGGGCAGGGCGGCACCGACCTCGATGTAGCCATAGGCGGTCTCGGGCCCGGTCGGGCGCATGCCGAAGGTGACGATGCGGCCGGCGCGGGCCGCCTCGGCGGCGACCGCCAGCACGGCGTGCAGGGCGGGCAGGTTCTCGATGGCATGGTCGGCCGCCATCATCCACAGCACGGCGTCCGGATCGGTCTCGGCGGCGAGCAGGGCGGCGGCGGCGATGGCGGGGGCGCTGTTGCGGCCAACCGGCTCCAGCACGATGCGGGTGCCGCTCACGCCGAGCAGGCGCATCTGCTCGGCGACGGCGAACCGGTGCTCATGGTTGCAGACCACGATGGGCGGGGCGAAGCCGTCGCCCAGGGCGCGGCCGGCGGTCTCCTGGATCATGCTGCGGTCGGAGATCAGCGGCCAGAACTGCTTCGGGAAGCTCGCCCGCGAGACCGGCCAGAGCCGCGTGCCCGAGCCGCCGGAGAGGATCACGGGGATGATGGGGGAGGACATGCGTGCGGGGGCCATGGCTGCGGAGGCCACACCTATAGGCAGCGCCGCGGCGCGGTGTCCAGCCGAGGTGCGGCGCACGGTGCCGTGATCGGCCGCGGCCCGGCAGTCGCCGAGGCGTGCTATTTCAGCTGGCTGTCCTTGCTGCCGCGGCGGTTGATGCCGAAGGCGGCGGGCCGCAGGTCGCGCGCCGACTGGCAGGCGATGCAGGTGCCGATGCCGGGCAGCGCCAGGCGGCGGGCCGGCGCGATCTCCTCGCCGCATTCCGGGCAGTGCGTGGCGCCGGACGCGCGCGCCGGCATCCGGGCGCGGGCGCGCAGCACGCCCTCGGCGACGGTGTCGTCGATCTGGTCCTGCACCGCCCCGTCGGGCGCCCATCCGTTGGCCATCGGCCCTCCTGGTTCTGCGATGTCGCGTCACGCCTTTTGGAAATGGGCCGGCGCCGGGCGCGCTGCAAGGCGGCGCCGGCGCTTGCCGCGGGCCGGCTTCGCTTCCATCATGGGTGCCCCACACCAGCACGGGCCGATCACATGTCCTCCCCCGCCAGCCTGACAAACGACCCGCAGACCGCCATCCGCGCGCTGACCGAGACGATCGAGGCCGGGCTGATCGCGGTGCGGCGGGACATCCACGCCCACCCCGAACTGGCCTTCGAGGAGGTGCGCACGGCCGGCATCGTGGCGCGCGAACTCACCCGGCTGGGCATCGCCCACACGACCGGGGTGGCGCGCACCGGCGTGGTCGGGCTGATCGAGGGCGGCCGGCCGGGGCCGGTGCTGGCGATCCGCGCGGACATGGACGCGCTGCCGATCCACGAGCAGACCGGGCTCGCCTTCGCCAGCACGATCGACGGCAAGATGCACGCCTGCGGGCACGACATCCACACCAGCACGCTGCTCGGCGTGGCCGCCGTGCTGCAGCAGCTGGCGCCGCAGCTGGCCGGCACGGTGAAGCTGATCTTCCAGCCGGCCGAGGAGGCGATCGGCGGCATGGAGGAGATGGTGGCGGAGGGCGTGCTGGAAGGCCCGCATATCGACATGGCGCTGGGGTTCCACAACTATCCCGGCCTGCCGGTCGGGCAGTTCGGCTATTGCCGCGGCCCGGCTCTGGCGGCGGCGGACACGTTCGACATCACCGTGCACGGCAGCTCGGGCCACGCGGCGCATCCGCACGGCGCGATCGACCCGATCGTGGCGGCGGCCAGCCTGGTCATGCAGCTGCAGAGCGTGGTCTCCCGCGAGGTGAACCCGATGCACCCCGTGGTGGTGACGGTGGGCGCCATCCATGGCGGCGTGGCCGCCAACATCATCCCCGACAGCGTCACCCTGCGCGGCACGGTGCGCACGCTGCACGCCGC
>JAYTQW010000461.1:0-4276 GCA_043746535.1 Rhodospirillales bacterium | reverse complement strand
GGTCTCCGCCCGCAGATGCCCGGCGAGATGCAGGGAAGCGCCGCCGCGCGCCAGCAACGCCTCCGCCAGCGCGCCGTCGCGGGCGCGGAAGTGGATCGCTTTCAGCCGCCCGGCGCCCTCGCCTTCCAGTTGCAGGCGGATGGTGGCGAGATCCTTGCCGACGCGCTCGGCGAAGGCCACGCGCACGCGCGGCAGCACCAGCATCGGCTCCTCGTTGGCGGGGCCAAACGGGGCGAGGCGGGCGAGGTGCTGCGCCACCTCGATGCTGCAACCACCGACCGCGAGGCTGCCTTCGATGGCGAGGTCGGCCGCCAGCGGCATCGCCGCCGCCGCCGCCAGCCTGGCGTCGAGGAAGCGGTGGAACGCGGCGCAGCCATCGGCCGTCAACGAGAACCCCGCCGCCATGGCGTGGCCGCCGCCGGTGGCGAGCAGGCCGGACTGCCGCGCCGCCATGACCGCGCCGCCGAGATCGAGGCCAGGCACCGAGCGGCCCGAGCCTTTCGCCATGCCGTCGACGATCGCCGCCACGCAGGCCGGGCGGTTGAAGCGTTCGCGCAGCCGCCCGGCGACGATGCCGACCACGCCCGGATGCCAGTCGGCGCGGGCGACCATCAGCACGGCGTGACCGGCCGCGAGCTGCTCGGCGCCCTGGCGCAAGGCCTCGTCCAGGATGCTGGTCTCGACGCTCTGCCGCTGGCGGTTCACGCCGTCCAGCCGCAGCGCCAGCGCCCGCGCCGCGACCGGATCGGCCTCCAGCAGCAGCCGCACGCCGAGGTCCGCCTCGCTGATGCGCCCACCGGCGTTGATGCGCGGGCCGAGCGCGAAGCCGAGCGACATGGCGCTGGGGGCCTCGCGCACCGCGGCCACTTCCAGCAACGCGGCGATCCCCGGCCGGGCGCGGCGGGCCATGACACGCAGCCCCTGCGTGACCAGGGCGCGGTTGAGGCCGGTCAGCGGCATCACGTCGCACACCGTCGCCAGCGCCACCAGGTCGAGGCCCTCGCGCAGGTCCGGCTCCGCGCGCGCCGCAAACCAGCCGGCGCGGCGCAGCGCCCGCAGCGTCGCCACCAGCGTCACGAACACCACGGCGGCGGCGCACAGGCCGTGCAGGCCGGAGCGGCAGTCCGGCCGGTTCGGGTTGACGGTGGCGACGATGCCGGCGGGCAGCAGGTCGGATTTGTGGTGGTCCAGCACGATCACCTCGGCGATCCCGGCCAGGCTCGCCAGCGCATCGCCCGCCGCCGTGCCGCAATCGACGCACACCACCAGAGTCGCCCCAGCCGCCGCCAAGGTCCGCAGCGCCGGCGCATTGGGGCCGTAGCCCTCGCGCAGGCGGTCGGGCACGTAGGGCAGCACGACGCAGCCAAGCTCGCGCAGCGTGCCGGCCAGCAACGCCGTGCTGCACGCGCCGTCCACGTCGTAGTCGCCGAACACCGCCACCGTCTCGCCGGACCGCACCGCCGCCGCCAGCCGCTCGGCGGCCACCTGCATGTCCATCAGCACCGACGGGTCCGGCAGCAGCGCGCGCAGGGTCGGCAGCAGGAAGTCGGCGGCGGCGTCGCTGTCGACGCCGCGCGCGGCCAGCAGCCGTCCGAGGATTTCCGGCAGGCCGTGGCGCTGCGCGATGCCCAGCCCGATGCGGTCCTCCGCCGCCCGCCACACCCAGCGCCGGCCAGCAAGGCTGCTGGCGACGCCCAGCGCCGGCGACGCCTCGGGCAGGATCAGGTCCAAGTCTTCGTCGCGAAGTTATGCTGCGCCTCGATGGTGCGGACGGTGCCGGACTTGCTGCGCATGACCATCGAATGCGTCACCGCGCCGTTGCCGAACCGGCGCACGCCACGCAGCAACGGCCCGCCGGTGACGCCGGTGGCGGCGAACATGACGTTGCCGCGCGCCATGTCGTGGACCGCATAGACCCGGTTCGGGTCGGTGACGCCCATGTCGTGCGCCCTCGCCCGTTGCTCCTCGGTCTCGTACAGCAGCCGCCCCTGCATCTGGCCGCCGATGCAGCGCAGCGCCGCCGCCGCCAGCACGCCCTCCGGCGCGCCCCCGGACCCCAGGTAGATGTCGACCCCGCTCATCGGCTGCGCGGTGGCGATCACCGCCGCCACGTCGCCCTGGTCGATCAGCATGATGCGCGCCCCCGCCTCCCGCACGCGGGCGATCAGCTCGGCATGGCGGTCGCGGTCGAGGATGCACGCCACCAGGTCGGAGATTTCGCACTTCTTGGCCCGCGCCAGGTTGCGCAGGTTCTTCTCCACCGCGTCGTCGATATCCACCACGCCGGCGGGCAAGCCGGCGCCCACCGCGATCTTCTGCATGTAGATATCGGGCGCGTGCAGGAAGTTGCCGCTCTCGGCCAGCGCCACCACGGCAATGGCGTTGGGGCCGCCGGCGGCGGTGGTGGTGGTGCCCTCCAGCGGGTCCACGGCGATATCCATCTCCGGCCCGCCGCTGCCGACCTTCTCGCCGATGAACAGCATCGGCGCCTCGTCCATCTCGCCCTCGCCGATCACCACCGTGCCCGTGATGGCGACCGCGTCGAATGCCTTGCGCATCCCCTCGACCGCCGCGCCATCGGCCTCGTTCTTCTTGCCCAGCCCCATCCAGCGGCTGGCCGCCAGGGCGGCGGACTCGGTGACGCGCACCAGTTCCAGCGCCAGGTTGCGGTCGGTCTGGTGCTCCTCGGCGGAGATCGGCGCGGGTTGCTCGGAAGCGGCCATGGTCGGCTCCTGTTGGATCACGCGGGTTCGATGCGGATGAAGGTCGGCGGCTCCAGCACGGCGTCCTGGGCGGCGATCTGCGCCAGCGCCCGGTGCATCGCCGCCTCGTTGGTCTCGTGCGTGACCAGCACCACCGGCACCGCCTCGCCAGGGCTGCGGCCACGCTGCAACATGCTCTCCAACGATACGCCGGCGTCGCGCAGGGCGGCGGTCACGTCGGCGATCACGCCGGGCCGGTCGACCACCATCAGGCGCAGGTAGTAGGCGCCGTGATGCGCCGACATCGGCACCGGGGGCGCCGCCGACAGCGCACCGGATGCGGCACCCCAGACCGGGGTGTAGCGGCCGCGGGCGATGTCGATCAGGTCGGCGGCAATGGCGGAGGCGGTCGGCCCCGCGCCCGCGCCACGCCCCTCCAGCATCACCCGGCCCACGAAATCACCCTCCGCCACCACCGCGTTGAACACGCCGTCGACGCGCGCTATGGGGGCCGATTGCGGCACCATGCACGGATGCACCCGCGCCTCGATCCCGGCCTCGGTGGCCCGCGCGATGCCGAGCAGCTTGATGCGGTAGCCGAGTTCGGTGGCGAAGGCGATGTCCATGGCGGCGATGCGGCGGATGCCCTCCACATGCACGTCGGCGAACGCCACCGGGCGGCCGAACGCCAGTGCCGCCAGGATCGCCAGCTTGTGCGCGGCGTCGATGCCGTCGATGTCGAACGCCGGGTCGGCCTCGGCGTAACCGAGCCGCTGCGCGTCGGCCAGCACCTCGGCGAACTCCCGCCCGCGCTCGCGCATGGTGGTCAGGATGTAGTTGCAGGTGCCGTTCAGGATGCCGGCCACGCGCAGGATGCGGTTGCCGGCCAGCCCCTCGCGCAATGCCTTGATGACCGGGATGCCGCCGGCCACCGCCGCCTCGAACGCCAGGGCGACGCCGGCGCGCTCGGCCAACGCGGCCAGTTCGGCGCCGTGGATCGCCAGCAGCGCCTTGTTGGCGGTCACCACCGGTCGGCCCGCCTCCAGCGCCGCCTCGACCACCGCGCGCGCCGCGCCCTCGCTGCCGCCGATCGCCTCCACCACCACGTCGATGGCGGGGTCGCGCGCCAGCGCCACCGGATCGTCGAACCAGCGCAGGCCGGAGAGCAACAATTCACCCCGATCGCGGTTGCGGTCGCGGGCGGACACCGCCACCACCGCCACCGGCCGCCCGGCGCGCGCGGCGACGATCTCCGCATTGCGCCGCAGCAGCGCCAGCACGCCACCGCCGACGGTGCCCAGCCCGGCCAAGCCAACCGCGAGTGGCCTTGTCATGGGACCAGCGCCGCCAGTTCGGCGACCGGCTCCGCACTGGGTCCGCCATTGTCGGCTTGCAGGAAGGCGCGGATGCTGCGCAGTCCCTGGCGCAGCCGCTGCGTGTTCTCGACCAGCGCGATGCGCACATGGCCGTCGCCATGCTCGCCGAAGCCGATGCCGGGCGCCACCGCGACGCGGGCACGGGCCAGCAGCAGCTTGCTGAACTCGACGCTGCCAAGGTGCGCGAAGCGTTGCGGG
>JAYTQW010000460.1:0-4077 GCA_043746535.1 Rhodospirillales bacterium | reverse complement strand
GAGGCCCGCCTCGATGTGTCCGACGCCATGATCCATGTCGCCATGGGGAGCCTGCTTTTGCGCCGAGTTGCCCATCACTGACATTCTCAAACGGTCTCTAATAAGCGAGGACGCCAACGGGACTCTGTGGCGCGTCGCCTACACGGGGCAGGGCAGGTCCGCCTTGAAGTAGCTACCCCGCCGAGCAGGCCCGAAAGCCGGCCTGCAATCCCGGTGACAAGACACGGTCTGAAATCAGCACGAGCTTGCTGCGACGGGCTTCTGTCCACATCGGCAAGATTTCGATGGGATAGACGGTGTGATGCACCGCTTGCAGCACCACCGGCCGGTCATGGCCTTGAACGTCAAGGATACCCTTGAGCCGCAGCAGACTGTCGCCCACTTGTGCCAAGAGGGACGCCAACCACGACTGTAACGGCCGCCACGCCATCGCAGTCTCGCACTCAAGTACAACGCAAGTAATTTCGCCGTTGTGCGCGGCTGACGGCTCGATTACTTCGGCGGTTCGCCGCGGCGCACGCCATGACGGTGGTGCAAATAATTCCTCGGTCGCCGCATCGCCAAAGAATGACGTGGCGATGTGGGCAGACGGATTGAGCGTATCTAAAATTTGCTCAAGGACGATCAGGTTAGGCTGTGGTGCACGATCCGGCTTCGAGATCAGGACCCGATCTGCCACGGCCACTTGGCGACGGCCGATCGCCTGGGTGCGAAGCTGCCGCGGACCATGCTCCGCATCGACCAATGTGGTGATCCCGCGCAGCGCATACGCGTCCTGCACCAGCGGATGCGTGCCGAGTGTCGCCACCACCGGACCGGGCTCGGCGAGGCCGCTGGTTTCGACCACCATTCGTGCGAAACCGGGAATCGAACCGGCACGCCATTGCAGGTGCAGGTCGCGCAGCGTTCGCGCGAGATCCTGGCGCACGCCGCAACACATGCAGCCGCCGCGCAACAGCACCACGTCACCGTGCACTGCCGCAATGAGTTCGTGATCAATGCCGATGTCGGCGAATTCGTTGACCACCACCATGGTGTCCCCCATGCCGTCACGCAGGAGCAGCGCCCGTACCAGCGTGGTCTTGCCGCTACCCAGAAGGCCCGTCAGAAGTGCAACCGGCCAAGGTGGCGACATTTCTTTGGCACACCATTCTGTGATGATTAAGCTTTCACCAATAGCGAATATCGCTTGAAGCGTCGAGCCACTCGACGGATCGTATGTTCAAGCCAGTGCGCCAAAGCGCCGGCAAGGGGGAACGTCATGCGTGAACGTACTGGCAATGTCGTAGTGGCTGCGGCGATTGCCGTCATGTTCGTGGGAACAGCGGTTGCGGCGGACGATCCGGCCGCGGCCGTGGCGCGCTACGCCGGACCGCAGACAACTTGGGAAGGCCCGACATCAGCGCCCACACCACAGAAAGACAAGTCGATCGTCTATCTGTCCGGCGACGAGCAGAACGACATCTCGCGCGAGTATGGGCTGTACATGAAGCAAGCGGCGGCACATCTCGGCTGGAAGCTGACGGTGATCGATGGCAAGGGCAGCCCCGCGACGTGGGTGTCCGGCTTCAACCAAGCCATTGCGCTGGCACCCGCCGGCATCGCGATCTTTGCCGACGCTAAAAGCCTGCAGGGGCCGATCCGAGCCGCTGCCGAGAAGGGCATTGTGGTGATCGGCCTCCATGCCGCTTCGCTGCCCGGACCGCAGCCGGATCTGCACCTGTTCGTAAACATTCAAGAAGACCCGCGCGAGATCGGCAAGGCCGAGGCCGATTGGGCAATCGCCGACAGCAACGGAAAAGCTCGTGTGGTCGTAGTGACGCACAACGAGTACCAGATTGCCGCCACCAAGTCGGGCGCCACCCGCGACACCATCGAGGCATGCTCCGGCTGCAAGATGCTCGACTACGTCAACTTCCCAGCGTCGGAAGCAGCGTCGCGGATGCCGCAGCTTACCACCAGCTGGGTGCAGCGGTTCGGGCTGCCAATCTACGTCACTTCGGTTGGCGACAACGACCTCGACTTCGCGGTGCCCTCGTTGCGCGCCTCGGGCGTGCCACCGGACCAAGCCAAGCTGATCGGCGCCGACGGCAACCGCTCCGCCTACGAGCGCATCCGCAACGGCGGCCAGTATCAAACGGTGACCGTCTCCGAACCGATCGAGCTGCAGGCCTATCAGGCGGTGGACGAGTTCAACCGCGCCTTCAACAAAGCGCCGCCGAGCGGCTTCGTGCAGCCGCCGTATCTGGTGACCGCGCAGAACGTGAGCCTGGCCGGCGGGAAGCAGAACATGTTTGTACCGGCGAACGACTACAAGGCGCATTACCTGAAGCTGTGGGGCGTCCAATAGACGCCGACATGGCGGCTGAACCGCTGCTCACCGTGAGCGGCGTCAGCAAGCGGTTCACCGCGACGCTTGCCCTCGACCGCCTCGACTTCGACGTTCGCGCCGGCGAGATCCATGCGCTGCTGGGGCAGAACGGGGCCGGCAAATCGACGCTCATCAAGATATTGGCGGGCGTGTTCCCGCCGAGCGCCGGGACGATCGCCTGGCGGAGCAAGCCGGCCAACCCGATGACGCAGCCGCTGCCGATCGCCTTCATCCATCAGGACCTCGGCTTGGTGGACAACATGACGGTGGCCGAGAATGTGGCGCTGCAGGCGGGCTACCCTCACCGGCGGGGGCTGATCGACTGGCGCGGCGCGCGCGTGGCGGCCCGTGCGGCGCTGGCCTCGATGGGGAGCCGGATCGACCCCAACCGCCGGGTTGCAGCCCTCGCGGCCGCCGACCGTTCGATCATCGCGATTGCCCGGGCGCTGACCGTGAAATGCGACATCCTGGTGCTGGACGAGCCCACGGCGGCGCTGCCGGCCGCCGATGTCGAGCATCTGTTGGCGACGCTGGACCGGCTACGGGCGCGCGGCATCGGCATGATCTACGTGACGCACCGGCTCGATGAGGTGTTCCGCATCGCCGACCGGGTCACCGTGCTGCGCGACGGGCGCTGCGTCGCCAGCGTTGCGGTGAGTGAGACCTCGCCGCCGGATCTGGTGCTGAAGATCGTCGGCCGCGCCGTAGCCCAGACCGCCGTGCCGCCGTCGCCGCCGTTTTCGTCCCCCCCGCTGCTCGCGCTGGAGGGGGTGGTGGTGCGGCTGGAGGAGGGCGGGAGGATCGGCCCGATCTCCTTCACCGTTGCCGCCGGCGAGGTGCTGGGGCTGGTGGGGCTACGCGGCGCCGGGCACCACGCGGTGGGGCGGGCAATCTTTGGCGCGCTGCCGGTACGGGCCGGGCGCATCCGCCTGGGCGGCGGCGAAATCGTCCTGCGGGACCCTGCCACGGCGATGCGAGCAGGCATCGGCTTCGTCTCCAGCCGCCGCAGCGAGGAGAGCCTGGCACCGGCGATGTCGGTGCAGGAGAACCTGTTCATCAACCCGCGCGTCCGTGGCGGCCGGCCGCTTCAGCCGATCCTCGCGGCGCCCGAGCGCGCTGCCGCACGCCGCGCCCTGGCCCGCTTCTCGGTTCGCCCCCCCGATCCGTCGCGGCCGATCGCTACCCTCAGCGGCGGCAACCAGCAGAAGGTGGTGGTGGCGCGCTGGATGGAATCGCACATCCGGCTGCTGGTGCTGGAGGAGCCGACGATTGGCGTCGATGTTGGTTCCAAGGCCGAGATCTACCGCGATCTGGGGGCGGCGCTACAGGCCGGTATCGCCGTGCTGCTGATCTCGTCGGATTTCGAGGAGGTGGCGATGGTCTGTCACCGCGCCCTGGTATTCAACCGCGGTACGGTGACTGCTGCGGTGCCGCGCGGGGCGCTGACAGTCGCACGCCTGACGGAACTAGCGGCCGGCGAAGACACAACCGCCCAGGCCGTCGCATGACCGTGCCCGGTACGACACGGCGCGGCGCGGCAGGACGCGGGCTGTCGCACCTGCTGGCGACCTGGGGTCTGCTGGCGTTGCTGATCCTGCTGATCATCGTCTTTTCGGCGCTGAAGCCGGACACCTTCCCAACCTACTTCAACTTCCGCTCCATCGTGAACAACAAGTCGGTGCAGGCGCTGGCCGCGCTGGCGGCGT
>JAYTQW010000459.1:0-4642 GCA_043746535.1 Rhodospirillales bacterium | reverse complement strand
ACCAGGTAGCTCGGGATGTTGACGCGCTTGCCGTTCACGGTGATGTGGCCGTGGTTGATGAACTGGCGCGAGGCGAACGGGGTGATGGCGAACTTGAGGCGATAGACCACCGCATCCAGCCGGCGCTCCAGCAGTTCGATCAGGTTCTCGCTGGTGTCGCCCTTGCGGCGGACCGCCTCGAAGTAATACTTGTGGAACTGCTTCTCGCCGATGTTGCCGTAATAGCCCTTCAGCTTCTGCTTCGCCATCAACTGGATGCCGAAATCGGTCGGCTTCTGCTTGCGGCGCTGCCCATGCTGGCCCGGACCGTATTCCCGCTTGGTGATCGGCGACTTCGGGCGACCCCACAGGTTCACGCCCAACCGGCGGTTGATCTTGTACTTGCTCTCGGCGCGCTTGGTCATGCGCGTGGCCCCTTACGTCTGCGACCGCGTCCCTGTTCAGGCGGAGCGGCCTTGTTGCACCGGTAGTCCCATGTCAACGACAAAGGCGGGCGCACGCCCCGAAGGCGCGTCCACGTTCCCGGCAATGCGCGGGGGTTAGGCGGTCAGGGGTGGGTTGTCAAACTCTGGGCCGGCGTGACTTACGCGCGACGTCTGTGCCCCGGAGTGAACGTGCCCTGAGTAAAGCTGATCTGCAACGTGGTGCCGGTCGCCTTGGCCAGCCTCGCGAGGGTGCGCGTCGAGGGCATGACTTTGCCGCCCTCCCATCGCGCCACGACCTCCTGCTTTGTTCCCATGCGTTCAGCCAGTTGCTGTTGGGTCAGGCCAGCGTCGGCCCGGGCTCGGATCAATGCGGCGGCGATCGCGAACTCGCCTTCGAGCGCATCGTATTCCGCCCGGTAGCTCGGATCGTCCATCCAACGACGATGCAGATTCTGTAAGTCCGTCACGATCGGATCTCCTTGCACCGGCTGAGAGCCAGATCGATCTCTCGGCTCGGCGTCTTCTGCGTCTTTTTTACAAACACTCGCACGATGACGACCCGCTTGCCATGCGCTGTCACATAAAGTGCCCGCGATATGCCGTCCCTGCCCTGCATTCGCATCTCCCATATTGGGCCGTCCAGATGCTTCACATGCGGCTCACGGACCCGTTCGAGGCCGAACTCCTTGATTAGCAAAGATATGCGAACGAGCTGCGCGCGCATATCCGCAGGCAGCTCTGCCACCTCCGCGTCGACGGTGGCGTTCAGCGTCTCGACGATCCAATCCATCAGTATAGCTTTAAAGTCATAGCGGCAAGCCTCCGCAAGACGGGCGAACCATCTTGCCAAACCCCGGCCGCCTGCGTACCTCCTCCGCCATGATCAAGCGCAGCGATATCATCATGCTCGGCATCTCCTCCGGCGTGTCCGGCGGCCTGATCGGCGGGCTGATGCTGGGCCTCGGCCTCGGCCTGGTGGTGGAGGGAGCCAATATCGGCTGGCTGCTGCTGATTCCCGCCGGGCCGTGCAGCGCCCTGGTCGGCTGGATCATGGCCCGCAAGCTGGCGCGCGAGCTGGACTGACTGCCTCACGCCTGCGCCAGCGCCGTCGACCACGGCGAGACGGCATCCGCCACGCCGACCCATTCCTTGCCCGCCCGCCACACCATGTTCGGCGCGGCGAACGCATCCGGCAGCGCCACCGCCTCCACCACCTCCAGCGGACCCTCGGCGCGCAACGCGGCCAGCACGTCGGGCGACAGGCGCCGGTCGGCGGTGATCGCCCCGGTCGCCGACACATCGATGCGCGGCATCGCGGCGGCCGCCTCCGGGTCGATGCCGAACTCGGTCACGTAGGCGAACATCTGCGCCACGGCGGCCAGGATGCGCCGCCCGCCGGATGCGCCCAGCGCCAGCACCGGCTCGTCGTCGGCGCGCAGGATCAGCGGGCACATGTTGGTCAGCGGCCTCGCCCCGGGCGCCACCGAGTTCGCGCGGCCCGGACGCGGGTCGAACCACATCACGCCGTTGTTCATCAGCACGCCGGTCGCGGGCAGCACCACGCGGCTGCCGAACGCCGACAGCAGCGTGGTGGTCAGCGCCACCATGCCGCCCTGCGCATCGCACACGCTGACATGGGAGGTGCTGCCATCCGCCCCCAGCCGCGCCGCCTGCGCCCGCCGCAGCGCGCGGGCCAGCGCCACGTACCACGCCGCGTCCGGACGCTCGCCCCCAGACACCGGCACCGACACCGGCACCGCCTCCATCTCGGCCAGCACTGCGGCCAGCGCCGGGGCGGCGGTCTGGCCGGTGGCGAGTTGCAGCACGCGCCCGCGCCAGGACCACTCCGCCGCCGGTCCCATGCCGACGCGGTAGGAGCGCAGGTCGGCCCCGCTCAGCACGCCGCCGCGCGCGGACACGTCGCTGGCGATCCGCTGGCCGATATCCCCGGCATAGAAATCCGCCAACCCTGCCCGCGCCAGCCATTCCAGCGTGTCGGCAAGTTGGCCGAGCGCCACGAAGCCCGCCGGGTTCGTCACCGGGCGCGGCAGGCCGCCGGGCACGTAGATGCGCTGCGTCTCCGGATACTGGCGCAGCGTCGCCGCCGCCTGCGTCACCTTCGCCATCGCATACCAATCGTACGGCAAGCCGCGCCGGGCCAGCGCCAGTGCCGGCGCCAGCACCTCGGCGATCGGCAGCCGGCCCCAGCGCGCGTGCATGGCATGGTAGCCGGCGACGGCACTCGGCACGCAGAAACTGAGCGGGCCGTGGACGTTGGCGTCGCCCTCCACCTCCGGCCAGCCGAACAGGTCGGCGCCCGGCCGCCCGGTCAGCCGGAACGCGGCGGGATCGAGCCTCGCCGGCGACACCGGGCCGAAATCCACCACCTCGGCCACCGCCTCCCCGGCCGGGTGGACGATGGCGAAGCCGATGCCGCCCAGGCCGGAGTTCCACGGCTCCACCGCCGCCAGCGCGAACGCCGCCGCTATGGCGGCATCCACGGCGCTGCCGCCGGCCTCCAGCATCGCCAGGCCGGCCTCCGACGCTGGCCTGGCCTGCGACACCACGACGCCGCGCGGCCCACGCGCCGCCGGCTTGCTGGTGTGCCAACTGGCGGTGAGGTGCGGCGCTGGGACGTACGGCATGGGTTAGTGGGTCAGTTTGAAATTCAGGATGGCTTGACGGGTGCGCGACAAGGCGCGTGGTCCAGGTATGAGCGACACCCCGACCATCGGACAGCGCGACATCTTGCGCAAGCTGTTCAAATAGCATGATGCCCAGCAGGAGCCTGTCATAGCCGGCTCAGAAGTTACGGGTGAGCCCGGCCATCACGGCGGGTGTGGCCGATCGACTCTGAAAGATCGGCGACATCGTGGCACTGGTCGAGGCCGCGAATGCTCCGGCAGCAAAGTGCGGCGATTGCGAGAAGCGGAGAGAGTCCGTGTTTGATTAGGGTTAACTTCACAAGGCCTTTAAAGGGTGGTCGGTTTTTGCAGAACAAACACTATCCACGGCGCGTGAGTTTTCTCGGTCATCCACTCGCATTGGTAGTCATCATCAGGCATGACAGTTGGATATCGTGTCTCTACAAGCTGAAGTGAAGTTCTTTGGAAGGTCGCTTCATAGGCCTCTTCAGTCCAAAGAATGTCTTCAACTGCCCGACGATCGCCCAACTCATTAATTATAACACGTACCGTGTCCCCATTTTTGGCCGATTGGTTTTCTGGAAATTCGACCGCGCTGAATGATACCCATTCGTGGAGGTAGATATCACGCGACGACGCGACAAGAATTTTCCAGCCACCAGGCTTTAAGACACGACTAATCTCAGATAGTGTGTCTACTTTTTCCTGCATGGTCGCAATACTGTCAAAAGGCATTACGGACAGAACAAAATTAAATTCATCATTCGGAATTTCTTCAAGATTACCTGGGCTGATCAGTCGATAATCACCTCTTGGTTCATGTTCACAAGCTTTGGAAATCATTGCTTCAGAAATATCGACGCCTACAGTCAGGAACCCATGATCTCGCAAAAAACGCGTCGAACGGCCAGTGCCACATCCATAGTCCAGGGCAGAACCGGAGATGCCATATTTCGTAAATAGATAAGGTAGGTCACGGTAAGCGAAATAGTATGTGTTTTTGATGTCAAGCTCGGCGTATGTCGCAGCGCGTGCATTATCGTTATAAGGATTGACCAGGGGCATCCGAGTTCTCCGCAAGCATCTCGATGACATCCACGTACACCCCGATCTGGAACTTTTGAAGACAAAAACTCAAACTGGCCCACTACCCGGCATGGCGTCAGGTTGCACGCCGGGCGGGTTGCGCAGCAGGGCCGCGCGCCACAAGATCGGCGCCACACCCGCGAATCAGGAGTGCCCGATGGCGTCTTACGATCTGGTGGTGCGTGGCGGCACCGTGGTCACCGGCACCGACACCATGCGCGCCGACATCGGCATCCGCGCAGGGCGCATCGCCGCCATCGGCGAGTCGCTGGACGGCGACGCCACGCTGGACGCGGGCGGCCTGCTGGTGCTGCCCGGCGGCGTCGACACGCATTGCCACATCGAGCAACTCCAGGCCGGCGGCGGCGCCGACGAGGAGACCTGGGAGACCGGCAGCCGGTCGTGCCTGGCCGGCGGCACCACCTCGGTCATCACCTTCTCGAACCAGTTCAAGGGCCAAGGCATCGCCGCCTCGCTGGCCGAGTA
>JAYTQW010000458.1:0-9790 GCA_043746535.1 Rhodospirillales bacterium | reverse complement strand
CCGGTGGACGCGTTGCTGGCCAATGCCGGGCGTGGGCTGGGGCGCGGCTTCCTCGACCAGGATTTCGAGGCCGTGCGCCATGTGGTCGACACCAACATCACCGGCACGATCTACCTGTTGCAGAAGGTCGGGCGCGACATGCGCGCGCAGGGCCGGGGCCGCATCCTCATCACCGGCTCCATCGCCGGGTTCATGCCGGGCACCTACCAGGCGGTGTACAACGGCACCAAGGCGTTCCTCGACTCGTTCTCGTTCGCGCTGCGCCACGAGCTGAAGGACAGCGGCGTCAGCGTCACCTGCCTGATGCCCGGCGCCACCGAGACCGAGTTCTTCGAGCGCGCCGACATGATGGACACTAAGGTCGGCACCGCCAAGAAGGACGCCGCCGCCGACGTGGCCGCGACCGGGTTCAAGGCGATGATGAAGGGCGACGGCCAGGTGGTCAGCGGCTGGCAGAACAAGCTGCAATCGGCCATCGCCAGCGTGCTGCCGGCCGGCGTCACGGCCGAGATGCATCGCGGCATGGCGGCGCCGGGCACCGCCAAGCGGTAGCACCACGCCGGCAGGCAACTGTGATGCGACAGTTTCGAGGCACACCGGGCACCTGCTTGACAAACCCCACGCCGCACTAGGTTTGTATTGGCTACACGACAGAACACCAGAAACGTTCATCGCGGCCTGTTTAACAGGTCGCAATACCCGAGGTAAGTATATGCCAAATGATATCGTTGATACGGCCGTCGCCAATGGTTCGTTCAAGACACTTGTCGCCGCCGTTACTGCCGCCGGATTGGTGGACACACTCAAGTCGTCTGGGCCATTTACTGTGTTTGCCCCAACCGACGCCGCCTTCGCGGCGCTGCCGGCCGGCACCGTGGAGAGCCTGCTGAAGCCAGAGTCGAAGGCGAAGCTCACGCAGATCCTGACTTACCATGTCGTTCCCGGCCAAGTGATGTCGAGTGACCTGGCGGGCAAGAAGATGGACCCCGCAACCGTCGAAGGCAGCACCCTTTCGATCGATGCGACCGGCGGCGGCGTCAAGGTCAACGACGCGGCCGTGGTGACCGCTGACGTCGCGTGCACCAACGGCGTCATCCACGTCGTCGACCATGTGCTGATGCCGGCCTGATTCGATGCCGAGGGCCAAGCCGGACAGGCTTGGCCCTCGGCGGCTACACCAAAGCCGATCCTCGCGTTCGGCGGCGCCATGCGCCAGTCGTAACTCCTCATAACATTTCTGGGAGGCTATCAATGCAACGTCTCACACGCCGTCTCGCTATCTGCCTGCTCGCAGCCCCGCTCGCGCTTGCGTCGGTGTCCGCCCGCGCAGCCGACATCGTCGACACCGCAGTCGCCGCCGGCAGCTTCAAAACCCTGGTCGCGGCGATCAAGGCGGCCGGGCTGGTCAGCACGCTGAAGAGCCCGGGACCGTTCACCGTGTTCGCGCCGACGGATGCGGCGTTCGCGGCACTTCCGGCCGGCACGGTCGACAACCTGCTGAAGCCAGAAAACAAGGCGAAGCTGGTCGCGGTGCTGACCTATCACGTCCTTCCCGGCAAGATCATGTCGGCCGACATCGCCGGCAAGAAACTCGACCCGAAGACCGTCGAGGGCCAGACGCTCGCGATCGACGCGACCGGCGCCATGGTGAAGGTCAACCAGGCCACCGTAACCAAGGCCGACATCGTTGCCGACAATGGCGTCATCCATGTCATCGACGCGGTGCTCCTGCCGAAGTGAGTCCAGCGGGCTGCCGGGCATACCCGCCCGGCAGCCACGCAACCTATCCAGGAAGTGAATACCGGGGCTGGTCGATGTCGGCGACGTGGCCGCGACCGGGTTCAAGGCGATGATGAAGGGCAACGGCCAGGTGGTCAGCGGCTGGCAGAACAAGCTGCAATCGGCCACCGCCAGCGTGCTGCCGGCGCCGCTACAGCGCCAGTTGCACCTTCATCGCGCGGGTGCGGTCGCCCGCCAGCGCAAATGCGCGCTCGGCCTCGGCCAGCGGCACGATCTCGGTCAGCAGCGGCGCCACGTCGATGGCGCCGTTGGCGATGCAGCGGACCGCCCAGGCGAACTCCTCGTGGAAGCGGAAGCTGCCGCGCAGGGCGATTTCCTTGGCGACGATCAGGTTCAGCGGGATCGTGGCCTCCGCGCCGCCCAGCCCGACCTGCGCCACCACGCCGCGCGGACGCACCAGGGCCAGCGCCCCGGACAGCGCTGCGGGGTTGCCGGAGCACTCGAACATCACGTCGAAGCGGCCCTTGTCGGCGCCATATTCGTGCAGCGCGTCGGGCCGCTCGCGCACGTTCACCACGCGGTCGGCGCCGATCTGCGCCAGCAACGCCAGCGGCGCGTCCACAACGTCGGTCGCCACCACCTCGGCGGCCCCGGCGTGCCGCGCCACCAGCACCATCAGGGCGCCGATCGGCCCGGCGCCGGTGACCAGCACGCGCTGGCCGAGCAACTCCCCCGCCTGCCGCGCCGCGTGCAGGCACACGGCCAGCGGCTCGGCGAAGGCGGCGTGGTTGAGGTCGAGGCCGGGCGGCACCCGAATTGCCTGCGCCTCCGTGCAGACCAGCGTCTCGCGGAAGCCGCCCTGGACGTGGGGCATCCGCATGGCGCTGCCAAAGAAGCGCATGTCGGCGCAGTGGTTCGGCTGCCCGGCCAGGCAGAACCGGCAATGGCCGCATGGCAGGCTCGGGTTCACCGCCACGCGGTCGCCGACCGCGACGGTGCCGACGTCCGCGCCGATGCCCGCCACCTCGCCGGCGACCTCGTGGCCCAGGATCATCGGCTCGCGCAGGCGGATCGCGCCAAAGCCGCCATGGTTGAAGTAGTGCAGGTCGGAGCCGCAGATGCCGCCGGCGCGGACCCGCACGGCCACGTCACGCGGACCCACCGGCTGAGCGGCGGCGTCCTCGATGCGCAGGTCGTGGGCGGCGTGGATGATGGCGGCCTTCATGGACTTTTCTCCGAAACGATGCTGCTGTGGCGGCATGACGCTGCAAGCATTCGACCTCACCGGCAAGTCGGCGCTGGTCACCGGCTCCGGCCAGGGGATCGGGCTGGCCATCGCCACGGCCCTGGCGCAGGCCGGCGCCGCCATTGTGCTGAACGGGCGCGACGCCGGCAAGCTGGACCGCGCCGCGAAACCGTTGCGCGAAGCCGGGCACACGGTCGGGATCGCCGCCTTCGACGTGACCGACCGCGCCGCCGTGATCGCCGGGGTCGCGGCGCTGGAGGCGCGCGGGCCTGTCGACATCCTGGTCAACAACGCCGGCATCCAGCGCCGCGCGCCGTTGCAGGACTTCGAGGAGGCGACCTGGCACGAGATCGTGCGCGCCAACCTCGACAGCGTGTTCTTCGTGGGTCAGGCGGTGGCGCGGCACATGATCCCGCGCCGCGCCGGCAAGATCGTCAACGTAACCTCGGTGCAGAGCGAGTTGGGCCGGCAGACGATTGCGCCATACTCCGCGACCAAGGGGGCCGTGAAGATGCTGACGCGCGGCATGTGCGCCGACTGGGCGCGGTTCAACATCCAGGTCAACGGCATCGGCCCCGGCTATTTCGCGACGCCGCTGAACCAGGCGCTGGTCGACGACCCGGCCTTCTCCGACTGGCTGTGCCAGCGCACCCCGGCCGGACGCTGGGGCCAGGTCGAGGAGCTGGGCGGCGTCGCCGTGCTGCTGGCCTCGGCGGCGTCCGATTTCATGAACGGCCAGATCATCTACGTCGATGGCGGGCTGACGGCGGTGGTATGATGCAACCGGGGGTGGGCCATGGATGAGGTGTTCGTTCGGCGCGACGTGATCGACGCGGCGACGCTGCGTTCGCTGTGCGTGGCCTCCGACCGCGCCGGCTGGACGCAGACGCTCTCGCATGTCGGCGCGGTGGCCGCGACCGGGACGCTGCTATGGCTCGCCTGGGGCGGCTGGTGGGCGGCGCCGGTGTTCCTGGCGCATGGCGTGCTGCTGAACTTCCTCTATGCCGGCCAGCACGAACTCAGCCACTGGACGGTGTTCCGCACCCGCTGGCTGAACGAGTGGGTCGGACGCGCCTTCGGCTTCGTGCTGTTCTACCCACGCACGTTCGATCAGGTGCAGCACGCGGCGCACCACCGCCACACGCAGGACTGGGTGCGCGACGGCGAGCTGTCGCGCGACCGCTACACGCTCGGCTCCTACCTGCTGTGGATGTCCGGCGTGACCTACTGGTACACCCGCTGGCGCCGCATCGCGCGGTTCTCGTGCGGCATCGTCACCGAGCCGTACCTGCCGTCCAACCGCCATGCCGAGTTGATCCGCGAGGCGCGGGCGCACCTGCTCGGCTACGCGCTGGTCGCCGCCGTGTCGGTCGCGGCCCATAGCTGGGCGGCGGCGATCCTGTGGCTGGCGCCGATGCTGGCGATGAAATTCGTCCACCAGATGCAGAACACCATCGAGCATCTCGGCCTGCCGCACGACGCCCACGTGCTCGGCAACACCCGCAGCACGCGCACCAATGCCGCCATGCGCTGGCTGGGCTGGCAGATGCAGTACCACACCGCGCACCACGCCTTCCCCGGCGTGCCGTTCCATCGGCTGCATACCCTGCATGAGGCGCTGTTCACCGCGCGCGGGACGGAGCCGCCGTCGATGACCTATCTCGGCTTCCAGGCCGCTGTGCTGCGCGCCTTCGCCCATGGCAGGACCGAGGCGGACTACGCCGACGACCGCGCCTGGATCGCCGATCAACCAGGTGGCTGACCTGCTGGTCTATCAGGCGCTGTGGGCGATGGACCGGCTGGCCTCGCCCGAGGCCAGCGTCGCGGAGAAGTTCGACCGCGTGCGCGAGGCCGGGTTCGACGGCATGGCGATCGACCTGGGCGCGCTGACCATGGCGCAGGCCGAGGCGACCATCCCGCACTTCGCCCGCACCGGCCTGCGCGGCGGGCTGACCGCGTTCCCGCAATCGGTCGAGGCGTTGCGTCCGGCGCTGGCGCTGGCGCACCGGATCGCCGCCCCGTTCGTCGTCGTGATCGGCCAGGAGATGCCGCTGCGCGTGGCCGAGATGGCGCCGGTGATCGAGGGCTGGCTGCGCGTGGCCGAACGGGAGGCCATGCCGATCCAGTTCGAGACCCACCGCAACTGCATCACCAACGACCTGTTCACCACCGTACAGTTGCTCGACGCGGTGCCGGCGATGCGGATGGCCGCCGACCTGTCGCACTACGTGGTGGACCGCGAGATGCCCTGCCCGCCGACGCCCGCCCTACAGGCGCTGGTGAACCGGGTGCTGGACCGCTCCGACAGCCTCCAGGGCCGGGTGGCGGCGCGCGGGCAGATCCAGTTGGCGCTGGACTTCCCGCAGAACGCGAAATGGGTGGCGCTGTTCCGCGACTGGTGGCGGCAGGGGTTTGCGTCCTGGCGCGCGCGGCATCCGGACGATGCGGAGATGGTGTTCCTGTGCGAACTCGGCCCGCCCGACTACGCCATCACCGGCGCGGACGGGCGCGAACTATCGGACCGCTGGGCGGAGGCGTTGACGCTGGCGGCGTGGGCGCGGGAGATTTGGGAGGCGACGGAGACCAGCCGGGAGCGGTGATCAGGCGTTTACCCAGACTTTTGCCCTCGCTGGGTGCCGGGATGGAACTGGCTGTGCCTCCGCCGACATGCCGGCCGGAAGACGGGTCGTCTTCGGCTGGGTGGCCACCTTGCGGGATACTGGTTGTTTCACCGCAGGCGCGTGCAAAGCCCACTTCATCGCAAGGCCGATTCGAGCTGCAAGGCGTTCCGGGCCGCTTCGCCCTGCGCGGTGTTGTCGAAGATGCACCAGGATGGGCGATGCTGGCCCGCCGCCAGCCGCATCGCGCATGCGACGCCCGCTATGTCCGGCAGGCTGTACGGCGAGGAGTACATCTGTGGCGAGCCATGCAGCCGCCGATAGACATGGCCCGTCCACCCTCCCGGCAAAGCCGCCTCCGGCACGCATGCCGGGTCGGCGGCGACGCGGGCGATGCGCGCCGAAACCAGTGCCGCTTCCGCTGGCTCGCCGAACCAGCTTGGGTGACGCGGCTCGCACACCAGCTCGCCGTCGAACCGGGCGCGCAACGCCATGAAGAACCCGAGTGCCGCGCCCTCCACGAAGGCCAGGCTTGGCGGCAACTGAATGAGCAGCGGGCCCAGCCTGTCGCCCAGGTTGCGGATTTCGGCGAGGAACTGGTCGAGCGGTTGCTCGGTCCCGGTCAGCCTGCGATTATGGGTGATCTCGCGCGGGAGCTTGACGGAAAAGCGGAACTCCGCCGGCACGCTTGCCGCCCAGCGCGCGTAGGTCTGCGGCCTATGCGGCCGGTAGAAGCTGGAGTTGATCTCCACCGCGCGGAAAAGCCGCGCATAGCGCTCCAGATGCGACCCTTCGCGGGCGAACGCCGCAGCCTGTTGCCTGGGAATGCTCCATCCCGCCGTGCCGATCCTGAACTCGCCCCCATCGTCCATGGCGCCCGCCCATCGCAGGTTGGAGGGTCACGCGCCGGCCTGCCGTGCCGCGGCTTTTGTGGACGCCATGCCGGACGCCGGACCGGCCCGCGAACCCGGCGCCGCATTGGCGGAGGGGGAAAGCCGCCGCAGCTCGGCCTGCATCTGTGCCTCGCCGGCGCGCCAGCGGTCCGCGATGGTCGCCGACGAGAAATCGAACGGCTTGCCCAGACCTGCCTCATCGAGGCCGGCGCGGTAGCTGACACAGACGATGTCGGCTGGCTCGGGGCGGCCTTCGGCAAGGATCGCCGCAATCTCCGGGTCGCGGCCCAGGTCGGCCGGCAGCAGCGACCCCAGCCGGTCGATCAGCGCGCGCAGGTGGTTCTCGCGGCCCTGTCCTTCCAGAAGACGGCGGGACTGGTTGCCGAAGGCAAGGTCGCCGGCGCGCGAGGCACTCGCCGCCAGCGTTGTCGGACGGCTTCCCTCCGGCGCGAACAGGTCCACCACGAAGCAGCGCAGGCCGGCCGCCGCCGGATCGCTCAGCACGAGGTCCAGCGGCGCGTTGGAGGACAGGCCGCCATCGCCCAGCAGCCGTCCCTCGACCTCCACCGGCGCGAACACCGGCAGCAGCGCGCAGGAGGCCAGGACGTGCTCCGGGCCGATCACGGCGCCATGCGCGGTGTCGAACACCACACGCTCGCCGCCAACCACGTCGGTCGCCGCAATCGTCACCCGCATGTCGCCGCCGTTCAGCCGGTCGAAATCCACCAGGGAGGAAAGCTGGGCGTGCAGCGGCGCCAGGTCGAACAGGGCCGAGACATCGCTCACCCCGGCACGCGGGCCAGGATGCAGGCGCGGCCGGAACAGGCCCGACCGTCCCAGCAACAGCGTCTGCACCACGCTCGCCTGGTTGTAGGCCTGCCGCCACAGCCCGTCCCGCGGAGGCCCGAACCAGAACGAGGCGAACGGCGTCGGGTCCGATGACGCCGTTGCCCAGAACTGGCGCAGGCGCGCGACCCTGTCCGCGGGGGCGTTGCCCGCGATGATGGCGGCGTTGACGGCCCCGATCGAGCTGCCAGCCACCCATTCCAGCGCTGCGGAAATCCCGGCGCCCTCAAGCGCGGCATAGGCGCCGCCCTCGAAAGCGCCCAACGCGATACCGCCGGCCAGCACGAGCGCGGCGCGCTTGCCGCCGCGCGATGGGTCGAGCGCGACGCTCACGTGTACCCGCCACCTTCCGCCCGGTCCCGCCCGGCCTCCTTCTGCGCCGCTTGGTCGACCCGCTGCGCCGGAGCCGTGTCAGGCGGGTTGCCGCCCTCACTCGGGTCAGCCGGAGTGTCTGGCTTTTCCGGCGTGACGGCCTTCTGAGTCGCTGCGTCGGTCTTGTCGCCCATGCGCCTGTCCTCGAACCAGAGGTGACTGAACGTAGGGTGCCACACTCCGGTTTTCTGGTGGTGGGTCAGTCTCGCTATCGCCTTGTGGTGGAAAGCTGCCGGTCTGCTTTCCACCCGCGCTGTGGCGAAGGTGGCATTCGGCGAAGGAAGCGCTTCTTTTTGCAAAAAGAAGCAAAAACTCTCCTCCGTTGGCGGGTATGAACGGCGCCCGGTGCGTGGTGATGGGTCAGTTTCGGTGGTCGTTTGTGGCGGTGAGTAGGCAGTCTTTTGTTGCGCGCGCTGCGGCGAAACAGACGTAGCGCTCCGGGCTGGCCGAAGACCAACCCGCGCGACCCCACGACGGTCGGAAGCCGGGCGGGAGGGGCAATGTGGCGGTTCCATAGGATCGTTTTGCCAAATTCCTGAGGATAATCCGCTTTTACCAGTGGAGAATCCAGCTACGTAAGGCGCATTAGTGGCACCTTCCATGATACGTACTGCGTTTGCTATCGCGTTATTTAGCTGAGACGAATCTATGTTGGACATTTCATACCATTTTAATTGTTTAAAAGTTCGGCAGCACTCGCAAGAATATAAGAAAGAAAGCCGTCGAAACTGCGGCTCACTAACCAGAGAACTCCGTCTGGAGCACGAACTTCGCAAACTGCTACATCTCTGTAAGGGGCCAGCAATCGTGCGTAGACATTGGTAGAAACGGGCAATCGTACCGAAGGTAATTTATAAGAAAATGTTCCTCCAACTTCCCAACTAATAGTATATAACTGAAATTTATTTACAATAACAAAATTTTTTGGTACACTTTTCTGTGCTAGTTCTTCTATTGCCATTTGGGCAAAAGTATTTTTTCCATCTATACTGCAACTATAATTTATTAATTCGATATGGTTTTTATATAATCATCTAAGCACTTTGTTATCGCATATATATCGCTCCCCTGTTTGTAATGTAAACTCGCAGCACCACATCTTTGTACGCGTGAATTTAGCCAAGTGTGATGAATATACAGTAGAGCCGAACTTTGATTTGCAGATAGGTCTGCGATTCTATTCCGTAAAGCAGTCAACATTATTTCATTATCTTGAAAAAGAATTTTGTTTTTACAAACAAACTTTTCTATCTCCTTTACACCTCTGTCACAGTTAGATCCTCCTGCGGCAGACAAAACCCGGAACTCGGCAACCCGTTCCTGTGGGTTTGACATCATGCCGGGATAGAGGAACGCGAGCTGCGGCGCATAAACCTTGCCGCACACGGCACGTTCGGATGGACAATAAAGTGGGTTGACGAACATTCCCGCCAGCATGTTGCGCGGGATGTCGAGCGTGAGATGCCCCATTGTAACTGTAACTGTGGCGTGCGATCCGGCATCGAACCCTGCGACAGAGTCCGGCGATAGCGTGTCTGGTGGGGTCATGACCGCCCTAGGATCGGTCGACGTTGGGTCAGGTGCGGCAGCTCCAGCCTGACGCGGCGGCGGGCCGAGCAAAAGCGCCGCCAACACAAGTGGGCCACAGAGAGTGCGAGCCACTCGTCGCATACGGCCGCGAGCCAAGGATACAGTCCGATCGAAATGAGACTCAAAGTCAGGGCCGCGCAAAGATCAGCCCTCAGGTTGACGTTGCGGAACTTCCGCACGTCGCACCAAGGCCGCTCTGTCCAGCGTTGCAGCCCTGAGCGCCACGTAATCTCCTGAGCGTCCGTGTCACTGACGGGTCGTCAAAAACCTAAGCAGGCCCGAACCGGACTGCAACAGAATTTGATACTGTTTCCAATTTAACTTCGAGACGCCATCAAGGTCGGCGATTTCACCGTCCCTGTCGTCCTCGGTTGCCGCCTCATCCTGCCTCATGCGCCTGCCCCCATGGCTGGGACGTGCGGCGGCGTTCGTTACGCTCTATTCTCGATTGCAGACCGTTTCGGAGCGAATGCAGATGTCGGACG
>JAYTQW010000457.1:0-3668 GCA_043746535.1 Rhodospirillales bacterium | reverse complement strand
AAGGCCGTGCTGACCACCGTGGCCGGCGCACCGCTGGTGGCGACGATGGCGGGTCCGGGCATGATCATGCTGACCGATGCCAAGGGCGGCACAGCGATGGTGACCACCGCTGACGTGTATCAGTCGAACGGCGTCATCCACGTCATCGACCATGTGCTGCTGCCGGGTTGATCCGAACTTCAGCCGCTGATTTGAACTTCAGTTGACGAGCGGGGTGCCAGCAATGGCGCCCCGCGTCTATGTCGGCGAGGCGGCGGCGATGGCGGCGTTCATCGCCCGCACGCCCGCTGCCGGCCCGTCTGCATGCGACCACACCGCGCTGACCACCGCCAAGAAATCGGCCCCTGCCGCCACCAGCTTCGCGCAGTTCTCCGCCGTGATGCCGCCGATGGCGACGCACGGCACCTCCATCAGCCCGGACCACCATTCGAGGATCTCCGCCGACGCCGCGGCCTCCGCCTCCAGCTTGGTGGACGAGGGGAAGAAGGCGCCGAACGCCACGTAGTCGGCCCCGGCATCGCCGGCATCGAACGCGAGATCGCGGCTGGCGAGGCACGATACCCCCAGGGTGAGATCGCCGAGAATCTTGCGCGCCGCCGCCGCCGGGGTGTCCGACTGGCCGACATGGGCGCCGTCGCAACCATGCGCCACCGCCAGGTCGGGGCGGTCGTTCAGCAGGAACGCCACGCCGCGCGACTGCGCCACCGGGCGCAGTGCGTCGATGGCCCGGCGCAGTTCGTCGTCGGGCACGTCCTTAAGCCGAAGCTGCACCGCCGCCACGTCGCCGGCATCGAGTGCGGCCGCGAGCAGCGGCGCAAACGCGGCGACATCCAGGCGCGGCGGGGTGACGAGGTAGAGCCGGCACCCCGGCGCGCCATCGGCCATCGGCTACGCCTTGCCCTGAAAGATCCCGATCACGTGCGCCAGCAGCGCCAATGCCTCCTCGCGCGGGCGTTGGAAGGTATTGCGCCCGATGATGCTGCCGTTGGCGCCGCCCTCCTGCAGGCCACGGATTGTCTCCAGGAAGTTGGCGGTGTCGGCGTTGTTCTCGCCACCGGAGAAGATGACGATGCGGCGTCCGGCGAAGCAGGCCTGCACCACATGCGCCACGCGGCGGGCCATGGTCGAGGTATCGATGTGCTGGTCCTTATAGGTCTTTTCGGCCGCCGGCAGGCCGATATGGTCCGTTGGCGGCTTCACCTTGATGATGTGGGCCCCACACAGCGCGGCCATGTGCGCGGCGTAGGCGCAGATGTCGACCGCCGTCTCCGCCTGCTTGTCCAGCATCGGCCCGCGCGGGTAGCTCCACACCACCACCGCCAGGCCGGCGGATTTGGCCTCCTCGGACAACTCGCGCAGTTCCTCCATCTGCTCGAAGCAGTACTCGCTGCCCGGATAGATGGTGAAGCCGATCGCGGTGCAGCCCAGCCGCAGCGCGTCCGACACGGTGGCGGTGACCGCCTGGTCCTTGGTAGTGGACAGGCTGTTGCTGCTGTTCATCTTGAGGATAGTCGGGATGGTGCCGGCGAAGGTGCCGGCGCCCGCCTCAATCATGCCGAGCGGGGCCGCAAAGGCGTTCAGCCCGGCGTCGATGGCCAGTTGAAAATGATAGTGCGGGTCGTAGGCGGCCGGGTTGGGCGCGAAGCTGCGCGCCGGACCATGCTCGAAGCCCTGGTCCACCGGCAGGATCACCAGCTTGCCGGTGCCGCCGAGTTTCCCCTCCATCAGGATGCGGGCGAGGGCGGTCTTGCTGCCCGGGTTGTCGGCCTCGTAGTTGTCGAGGATCTTCTTCACTTGCGGGGTGACGTGCATGGGGCGGCCCTTCTGCTTTGGCAGCGTCCTAGCCTACCGCCCCGCCGCTGTCACTTCACGGGCTGTGGATCGCCCGCCAGCCATGCCGGCAGGCGGTGCGATGCGGCGGGGTGGGCGAAGTCGAGCGCCGGCGGCGCCGTATCCAGCAGCGTGCGCCCAAGACCCTCGGCAATGGCGGCGACAGTGGCAAAGGCGGGGCAGGACCGGCACAGCACCAGCCCCGGTTGCCCGAGCCGCAGCCCCACCATCGCCGCCCCGGCGAAATCGCCGCAATCGAGGTAATCCTCGCACGGCGTGGCCGGATGCAGCGCCCGGGCAGCCCCGGTCAAAGCCAGCCACCAAGCGGCGCCCGCATACCAGCCGGCGCCCGGCGCGGAGAGCAGGATGACCGGCTGGCCGGGCGCCAACGCGGCGGCAGCATGGCCGAGTCCGTGGACGATCACCGCCGGGGGGCGTTTCATGCTTGACGTTGAACGCCGCGACGGCTTGAAACGCAACATTGAGCACGTACACGACCCCCGCCCGACCGGAGCACGGCATGTCATCCCCTGGCGACATGTCCGAACCAGCCGACGCGACAGCCGAGGCGACCGCCCGGTTGGAGCAGGCGTTGGAGCGAATCGCCACGGCGGCGCATACTGCGGTGGTTGTGCGTACCGTGTTGCCGGAGCCGGTGGCGGGGTCTGCGCAAACCGAGCAACTGGTGGCACGGCTTGAAGCGTTGATCGAGCAGGTGCGTCACGCCCTTGCCGCCCACCGCCCTGCCATCGCCGGGACGTTCGAGCCGGACTAGCGGCTGCTACCCACAGGAGGCCGAGTGGCCCAGGTTATCGTCAAGATCAACGGCTACAGCTACACCGTCGGCTGCGAGGACGGGCAGGAGCCGCATCTGCTGTCGATGGCGGCCGAGGTCGAGAGCCGGGTCGACAGCATCAAGGCGCTCGGCGGCAGCAGCGGTGAGGCGCGGCTGCTGGTGCTGGCCACGCTGCTGATGGCCGACGAGCTGCACGATTCGCGCATCGAGCTGGAAACCCTGCGCGCCGCCGCCGGGCGCATGCTGAAGCGCGATCCCGCCGCCAAGCCGGATGGCGAGACCACCCGGCGTATCAGCCGCTTGGCTGCCCGCGCCGAGCAGATCGCCACCGATCTGGAACAGGCGACGCCGCCCGGCCCGGCGCAAGGGTAGCCCGCGCTGTCCGATCCTCGCCAGGAGCGTAACGGACTCCTTGTAATTGCGCCGGCGCGCTCGCAGTATCTGCATGCGGGGCTGCTGGGTGCGTCAGGTCGCTCATCCCCAGGGCCGATAAGCACTCCCACGGGAACTGGCGCTGTCGTGATCTTGGTCACGGTATCTGGTGCCCACCTGCGCAAGCAGGCCTTGGGAGGATGACAATACCAACGGCTTCGGCGGCTCCGCACTCTCCCGGTCTCGATGCGGCCAAGCGCGCCGCCCGCACCGCTGCCCTGGTCGCGCGCGCCGGCTGCGACCCCGCCTGGGGCGCCCGACTGGCCGAGCACGTGCTGCGAGACTGGCCGATCGCCGATGCTGCGGTGGTGTCCGGATTTTGGCCGATGCCAGGCGAGATCGACATCCGCCCGCTGCTCGAATCGCTGCACGCGCGCGGTCACATCATCGTGCTGCCGGTCACGCCGCATCGCGGCCAGCCGCTTAGTTTCCGCCGCTGGACCCCCGACACGGCGATGCTGCGTGAGCGCTTTGGAACCTATTGCCCGCCGAAGGGCGCGGAGTTTGCGCCCGATGTGCTGTTCATCCCGCTGCTGGCGTGGGACCGCGCGGGCCGGCGGCTCGGCTATGGTGGGGGCTACTACGACCGCACGCTGCCGCGACTGCCCGC
>JAYTQW010000456.1:0-19202 GCA_043746535.1 Rhodospirillales bacterium | reverse complement strand
AGTTGGTGGCGATAAGACGCGACAGACGGCGGTTCGGTTCCATCGGGAGACGCTTGGCAAGCGTTAATCTGTTCGCGCCAGAGTAGCCCCAGCCTATTTAGCCGGCCTGCTTGGCCAGCCTGCTTTGGGGGAGATGCCGGCTTGAGCGACCGACGTGATACCGCCCTGACGCAATCGAGTGTCATGCCGGCAGCCGCAGCCACCACCACTCTGACGATCGTCGCCGGTCAAACCATCATCCGCAGCGGCGTGATCTCGGGCGGCGTCAGCATCGCCGCCACCGGCACGCTGGCGGTTGCGGCAAAATCCACCCTGGCGAGTTTTGGCGACTTGATCGGCTCCGCCACCGGAACGGCTGTCGGCGTGGTGAACATCGGCGCCGGCGCGCTGCTGTTCGAGGCCGGCAGCGTAAGCGCCACCATTGCGTTCCGTTTCACCGCCAACAGCGGAACCCTTGAACTAGCCGGACAGGATCTGGCGCAAATGGCCGGCGGCATCAGCGGCTGGGCGGCTGGCGATGTGGTCGACATCGTCTCGATGCAGGTGACCTCGGCCGTGGTGCAGAATGGCGGCGCATCGCTGCTGCTGCAAAACGATGGCCAGACTGTCGGCACATTGACACTGCGTGGTTTCACCGCCGGGCAGAACGTGATCGCGGTTCCCGACGGCATCGACGGCACTCGGCTCCTGCTGGGTGCGCCGCTGGCTCCCGCCACTCCGCTTGCCGCCAGCAGACAGCAGGCGGCGCAGGCATTCACCTGGCGCGGCGGCACTGGAGCCTGGTCGGATGCGACGCGCTGGAGCGTGGGTGGCAGTTCGGGACCGCTGGCGCCCGGCAGCCTGGACAGCGCCGCGATTACCGGGCCGAGTAGCAGCTTCATCTCGGTCACTGGCGCTGCGGCGGCCAACGCGCTGATCACGGCAGGCTCGGTCAGGCTGGGCGGCAACTTCACGCTCGGCAGCCTTACCCTTGCCACCAGCGCCTTGCTTGTGGTGAGCGCCGGGGCGGATATCGAGGCCAGATCCGTGGCGATGAGCGGGTCCGCCACCATTGAGACTATCGGCAGCAGCGCGGCCGTGAACGACGCTGGCGGTTGGGCGGTGGGAAGCGGGCTGCTGTGGGTTGTGGATGGCGGCAGCATCGGCGCTCAGGCAATGACACTGGGCGGCGGCACCCTGATGGTGGATCGTGCCGGTGGGATCGTCCTGGGCGGCGCGGTCGCGCAGCCGGGCGCCATCGTCATCGGCAGCGCGGGCGCATTGTCCGGTCATGGCATGCTCCGCGCCGACGTGGCGGTCGCGGGAACGTTGACGGCGAGCGGTGGCCTGCTGGGAATATTCGGCGCCGTGACAGATACCGGCACCATGGCCATCGCCGGAGGCGCCACATTGTATCTCGCCGGTTCGGTGGCCGCCACGACGACGCTGGCGTTCGCAGCCGCGACATCGGTTGCCACGCTGGAACTGTTTGCATCGGCAAGCTGCGCCGCAACTATTTCCGGGGTTGCATTCGGCGACGTGATCGACCTCGCCGGGATCACGCTCGGGCCACCTGGATGGCAGCCGCCAGGACCGGGCGGTAGCGGCATCGGCACACTCGACCTCGGGCAATACGGAACCCTCGCGATCCGACTGGATCCGGCAATCGATCCGGCGCAGACGAGTTTCACCGCAAGCGCCGACGGCGTCGGCGGCACCGCGCTTACCCTGGTGCCGTGCTTCACGCCGGGCACATTGATCGAAACCGACCAAGGACCGAGAGCCATCGAACGACTGCGCGTCGGCGATAGGGTGGTCACCCGTACCGGCGCGTGCAAGCCGATCGTTTGGGTGGGCGAGCGCCATTACAGTGCGGCCGTGGTGGCGGTGGAGCGGCAGTTGCGCCCGGTCAGGTTTGCCGCCGGCGCCATGGGACGCGGGCGGCCGAGCCGTCCGCTGACGGTATCGCCGCAGCACGGCATTTGGCTGCCGACAGCGCAAGGTCCCCGACTGGCTCCAGCGGCGGCGTTGGTGAACGGGGGCAGGATAGAGCGGGTGAATGCAGGCGCGGATTTGACCTACATGCACATCGCCCTGGAGGATCACGATGCCATTTGGGCGGAAGATATCGCTGTAGAGACGTTCCTGCCCGGAAGCGACGATCACATGCACCTGTTGGCGTGCCACTTGGGGCAGTTGCCATCCGGCATGGCGACGCAATGGGGCCGGGTGGAGACTGGCCCGGCACTGGCCGCATTGCGGCGGCAACTGTTGATGGGTGGAGACGGCCGAGCAAAACACATCGATAAGCCAGTAGTCTGTTCCAACATCCATGGAACTCTGGATGGCGCCTATTTAAAGGGGAAATGGCTGACGGTCGAGGGCTGGGCTAGATTCCAGGACCCCGATGCCGACACATCGCTTAAGATCGAACTAAGCCTGGAGGGCCGCGTCTTAGGCCACACCATCGCCAATGGCTGGCGACCGGACCTAGATCGCGCCGGTCTTGGCGATGGCAACTGCGCGTTTACCGCCAAGTTCCCCTGGCACGCCAAGCATGTGGTAGGCAGAGTCGGCGCGCGAATAATATGGGAGTAGGCGGTCAGGCGGCGCTGCGGGACTCGCGACGCGACTTGCGCGAGGGAGTTTGCCGGCGTTCTCCTTGGTCGGCGCTGCGATCCGGGAACTCTCCTAGATTCTCCTGTAGGTCGGCTTCGTCCACCACCTCCGGCTGATTGATCGGCAGTAACCCAGCGCCAATACTGCCCGCTATCGCTTCAAGCTCGCGAGCGCGTTCCCAGTATTCACCGGCGTTACCGTCGGGGCGGCCATCAGCCTCCCAAAGATGATAGGCCCGGTCCCTGACGCGCTGCTCATGCTCCGGCGAAGGAGATAGCGGGTTGTCGGTATCAGCGGTCATCGGCTCAGCGGTCTTCGACATGAATAATGCCCTCCCGCCGCTATAACGACGGACCAGGACGACGGTTTCGCCTTAGCCAGCGGCGCTGCGGGCGTTTCCCACCGACTTGGGTTCGGCGGCATGCACCCGCGCGGACGCCTGCATGAGGCTGCGCATGTGCGCCACGTAGGCAGCTCCGGGAGCGGTCCGGCTGACCAGGACGCTGCGGCGGTCGCGCGAGTCGGGCGAGCGGCGGACAAGATCGAACTGCTCGAGACGATCCAGCGCACGGGTGATTGCGGGCTTTGCCACCGAGAGGCGTTCGGCTAAGCCGCGCACAGTATGCGGCCCTTCTTCCAAAAAGCAGATCAGCAGCACGCTCAATTGGCGTGCCGACAAATCGGCTCCGTCACGACGAACCAGACCAACAATAGTATCACGCATTATTGCCGGCAAACGGTTGGCGGCGGGAACAGCAGGCATTCAAAAACTCCGTTCTAATTCGATCTTATGCTAAAGTCGGCCTGATTGCGCCATACCTCAACTCCGTAACATTACTCATATTTCGCACTTGGTATAGCACAATTCCGGTTCATATCATGATAGCATCGAAATACACATTGTATAAAGCTGATTTCATTGGCGAATTGAATCAACCCAATCGACCGATGCCGGCTGCTCCATCGCAGCGGTATCGAGGTTGACCACCACCGGTTATGGACTCAGCAGAATGGCCATGGTCGGTACTGGACCGGGCGGTGGCGGCACCGGCACACCGCCGGCGATTTTGCAGGCGGCGTCGACAGCCAGCTTCGTGGTCACCGTGACTGGCGCCAGCGTCGGGCTGCCAGCATCGATCAACGCCACGGTCATCGGCCCGGCCGTTGCGGCCACCGCGCAAAAAAGCTGCGCCTCACGACTGATCTGCGTCTGCGTGCAGGCAACCAGCAACACCACGCCGCCAATGGCGGCGAGGTGCCTCAAGCGCCGGCTCCGGCGCCCGGCGCGGGAGCGATGGCGATGGCCGGGACATTGCTGGCATGGCCGAAGTTCTGCCCCAGCAAATCGACCAGTTTGCGCAACGGCGCCCACCAGGCATCGGCAGCGGGCTGCGGCAGGATGGCGGCAAGGATTGCAGCCGTGGCGACGATCGCCGTCCCGTATTTCGCGCTGACCCCTAGCGCCAACAGGATTGCATCGAAATTCATGTCAGTTCTCCTTGTGCGACCGCCTGACCAAGCGGCGCGGGGTTGAAATCTGGTTGCAGGAACTCCGCCTCGTCGGCCCGGCGCCGGCGCAGCAGCCCGGCGACGACACGGCCACCGGCGTGGCTCCACGCCTCGAACTGCGCGGCCGCGCCCAGCACGTCGCCGGCGTTCAGCAGGCGCAGCAGCGTCGAGCCGCTGACCGCGCCCGGTCCGACGTTGAAGGCGAGATCGACCAGTGCTGCCTCCTCGCCGATGGTGACCGGCACGGTTACGGCACGGCGAACCAGCACCAATGCCGCGAGCAGTTCGGCTCTGGCCCAGACCCGTGCCGTCACACGGTCGATCGGCGGGGTATCGGCGGTGACCGGACGGCCGCTCGGGTCGCGGGTCGAACCCTCACCGATGGTCCACACTGGCGGCCTGGCCAAGCGGTCGAGATAAGGCCAACTCGAGAAGCCCTCGGCCGGCGCCTGCAAGCCGGTCGCGGCATCGAGCACGTCGCCAATATCGTTCATGCTGGCTTCCTATTTTGGGGTTCCGGGGCCGTAAGTGGCCAACCAGCCCAGCATGGCGGCGACGGCTGCGCCGATCAGCGCGCCGACGCCGCCCTTCACCGCCTCCGCGCCCATCGTGATGCGGCGCGCGCGGCGCGCCTGGCTCTCGCGGTGGAGCGCCGCAAGGAAGTTCCAGGTCTCGCGTGCGGAACGCCGCGATTCGGCATCGTCCGGGTCGATGCCGAAGAACATCGACAGTTCCTCGCGCACCGCCAGGCGAACCGCCTGGAACTGCTCGTCGGGGTCGCCTACCACTGCAGCACCCGCAACAACGGGCCGCCACCAGCGCCCCCAGCGCCCCCGCCAGTGCTGCCATTGCCGCCACCACCGCCACCGGCGCCAACGGCACCCGCGCCCCCAATGCCTCCGACGCCCGCGATGTTGTTGCCGCCGCCGCCGCCGCCCGCGCCGTAGCCTTCGGGGACGTTGGCGCCAGCCGCTCCGGGAGCGCCCGCCGTCGCACCGCCATATGCGACGATCCCGTTGCGGATCGGGCCGCCGCTACCGCCCGAGGTCAGCGCCTGCGCGGCGGCCATATAGCCGCCGGCACCCCCTCCAGTGGGGCCCGACAAGACGTAGCCGCCGCTGCCGACGCCTGATGTGAGGCCAGCGCCGCCGGTGCCGCCCATGCCTGGGATGGATACGGTCGCGGAGTTGCCCGCGACGTTGGAGCCAGCGGCGCCCATGTCGGTGCCTGCAACACCTACGGTCGCCCCGGAGGCGTTGCCACCACCGGACCGTAGGCCGCCAGAGCCACCGCTGGCCGCCGTGACGCTCGCGGCACCGGCGGACGACGCGCCGCCGCCATAGGCCGTGATGCCGTTCCACACGGCGTTACCACCGGCCACGCCAGGGCTGCCCGCGGCGCCGCCAGCCGAGGCCGCGCAAAGGGTGAGCGAGCCGGTGGTGAACTGGCTGGCTGGCCCCTCGATCACCAGAGCCGTCGCCGCGCTGCCGCCCGCGCCGCCGCTGTAGGCCGTGCCGACAGTTGCCGCCACGCCGCCGCCGCCAGACGAGCCGCAACCGATCAGGATGGCGCGGATATAGGTCGCCTTCGCGTTTTTCGTCCACGTTCCCGAGGCGGTGTAGCTATCCACCGCCAGCACACCGCTGGCGAGATAGCCCTGCGCCTTCACGAATGCCGTGCTGGCGGCGGTTGTCGAGTTGTCCGAGGTTGCCGCCGTCGGCACCACCACCGTTCCCGTGCCCTGCGGGTTCAGGGCCAGATTGGCGTTCGTCGCCCCGCCCTCCACTGTGAGTGCCACCGTGCCGGAGCCGCTGCGTATCAGGAGATCGCTGGTGCCGGCACCCGGACTGTCGGTGCGCAACACCGTGACGCCGTTCGCCCGCAGCCGCACGGAGCCGGCGCTGCCCTGCGCCGCCGCCAATAGGTCAACGCTGGCATCGGTCCCGGATGCGGAAACGGTCACGCCGTTGCCGGCCGCACTACCCGCGATGAGCACGTTGTTGGCCGAGCCTGCATGAGTGGTGGTGCCGGTCAAGATCGGGGCGGCAGAGGGCGCGGCGCCCGCTACATCGCTGACCACGAGGACCACGGCGCCGGTGCGAGTGGCGACCGAGGTGACTGGCGCCGGCGGGATCGCAGCGATAGCGGTGCCGACGAACGCCGTGGTGGCAATCTGCGTCGTATTGGTTCCGGCGGTCGCCGTCGGGGATACTGGCACACCCGTAAGTGCGGGAGATGCCAGCGGCGCAAGTGTCGTATCGGTGGGATGCACCGCGTCGGCGCGCATGTAGGTGGCGCTGATGCCGACTGCCGCTGTGCCGTCCATCAAGGGTGTAACCGAGGCCGCGACGGGAAGCGACGATGCCGTGATGAAAGCGTTCGGGTTGGTTTGCAGGTAGTAGGTTGAGGCCGCCGTGGCGGCGGGCAGTGCCCCGGTGATGCGGGAGTCGTTGCCCTGCGCGGCGGTATTTGCCACCGTGCCAAAGACAACGCTGATGCCGCCAGAACTGTTGGCGATCGTCATGCCATCGGGCCTCACGCCACCAAGCGTGGAGGCGGTTGCGGCCGGCAACGTGTAAGCTCCTGCCGCGGTCACAGCCGCGCCCACGAAGGCTGTGGTGGCAAGCTGCGCGCTGTTGGTGCCGCCGGTCGCCGTTGGCGCGGTCGGCACGCCGGTCAGTGCCGGCGAGGCCAGCGGCGCGGCACCGGCCACATCGCCGACCGTCAGCGTGACCGCGCCGATGCGGCCGGCGACGGTTGCCACCGGCGCCGATGTGAGATAGCCGAGCGACTTGACCCAGGCCGTGCTGGCCGCATTGGCGCTGTTGTCGCTGATCGCCAGCGTGGGCACCACGACCGTGCCGCTGCCCTTTGGATTGAGCACCAGATTGGCGTTTGCCGCCGCATCCTCCACCGTCAACGACACCGCGCCAGCGCCCGAACGGATGCGCAGGTCCGACGTTCCGGGACCGGGGCTGTCGGCGACCAGGACGGTGCCGCCATTCGACTGCAAGGCGACCTGACCGGAGGAGCCTTTGCTTGCCAGCGAGAGACTGACCGAGGCCGGCGCACCTTCTGCGATCAGCGACACCGCCCCGCTGCCGCCGAGGACATAAAGATCGCTGTCGCCTGGCCCAGGGCTTGCGGTGCGCAACGAGGTGATGCCCTGGCTTTGCAGCCGGACGCTGGAGGTCGGCCCTTTGCTGGACAACAGGATGTCCGCATTGGCGCTGGCGCTCTCGGCGATGCCGCTGACGGCGGCGGTCGCGGAACGGAACAGCAGGTCCGTGTCGCCCGGTCCCGGACTGTCGAGGCGAACCACCGTGCTGTTCTGGGCGCGCAACCGCAGGCTGCCGGTGCTGCCCTTCGCACCCACATACAGGTCGACGTTCGCATCCGGTCCGACCGGAGCCAGCGAGACCGGGTTGCCGCTCGCCGCCGCATATAGACGCGGCTCGTTCACCGCCCCGCCCGGCAGGTTCATCAGTGCGGCACGGGCGACCGCGGCATTGCCGATGTTCACGGCCGGGCCAGTGCCGCCGCCGGTGAAGTTCGGCTGCCCCAGGATGTTGACCACGTTGGTGGTAGCGCCGCCACTGTCGGCCACGCTGATGGCCGGGCTGCCATCATTCAAATTGTCGAAGCCATTGACGGCAAGCGAGGCAATATCGAGCCGGTTGCCCGATTGCCTTACCGTGAGGCCCGATGACTGTGCCAACTGCGTGCGCCAGTTGCCGATCTGGACCGACACCCCGGTGGTGTCGATCAACAGCCCGGTGCTGCCGGGCAGCGACGTGCCCGGCGCAGTGAAGTCGTTGTGCTGGGTGGTGGCGTTGGCGATCTGTCCAGTCACGCCGGGAGCGTCGATCCAGACGCCGTACGTCACGAAGTCGGCATAAAGGTTGTTCAGGTAGAACTTGGTCGTGACGCCATTGGCTCCGGCCGTCAGGTGAAGGACCGAGCGTGCGGCAAGGCTGAAGATGTCGCCCAGAAAGATGCCGTCGACTCGACGCAGGATGATAGTGTCGAGGTTCGCCTCCTGCCAGGCCAGCACATTCGGATCGGAGGTCTGGTAGGTCCAGGCATGCAGATACTCGATGCGGGGAATATCGTAGCAGTCGTCGATCTCGATGCCGGCGATATAGAACTGGCCGGCGACGTTGCGGATGTGCAAACGGCCCGAGTAGTCGGCGTAGATGCCCCTGGTCACGCCGGCGAACAGCAGATTATCGAACGTGACCTCGCCCAGCGCATTCAGGACCTTGAACACGTAGTCATAGCCGGTTGGCGCCCATCCCGCGCCGACGGCGGGTTGCGCCTGGCGGATGGCGATATCACGCACCACCGCACCGCGCGCGTTGGTGCCGCTGAAGGTGAACGGTACGAAGCCGGTCCGGTCGATCGTGATCCAGGTGCCGCTCTGCGGGCTGGGGCCAGCGGTGAACCCTTGTCCTTGCAGGATGGGCGCTACGCCGTTGAACACCACCGCTGACGCAAGGCGGTAATTTCCGGCGGGGATCAGGATGACATTGGATTTGCCTGCGCCCAGCTTGCTGGCGATCAGATTCAGCGCCGGACCGATATCGGTGCTGCCGTCGGCCACCGCGCCATAGTCGAGAACGTTGAACACAACAGCGGCACGTGCCGCTTCACTTCGCCCGACGCTGCTGCCGACAGCCAGCACCATGTTTGCCGAGACGTCGCCGCCACTCATCAGCGGCGTGTAGCCCAGTGCCGCCGCCACCTGCGCGGAGGTGACAGCTCCCGATGCCAGCGAGCGGACCCATTCGGTGGTGGCCGCCCGGCTTGAGCTGTCGCTTGCCTGTGGCGTCAGGAAATTCGGGCTGGGCAGCGGCTGTGCCACCGCCTGCCCCGCCAGCAGAGCCAGCGCGGTCGTCGTCAAGATGCGTGTCATAAAGTGACTCCTTTAGACGATCGACAGGATGCCGCCGTTGTTCCACACGCTGCCGCTGGGCAGCCCGGCCGTGCTGGACGGAAGGCCGGTCAGCACAAGTCCTGGCAGCCGCGCTGGCACGCTCGATGTCAGCAGACCGGCGTTGGCCGATAACGTGGCGCCGCCGATGCCCCACCCGATCGCCTGGCCGGCACCCAGTAGCACGGCGCGTCCATCCGCAAAGCTGGCATGGTCAGTACGCAGACCGTGCCCGAAGTTGTTGCGGAGTTCGAGGCCGACATTGGGCCAGACCGTAATGTCAGGCGCCGTGCTGCCGCCGACAAACACACCACGCCCCTGCGGCGCGATACTGTTCGGCGCCGCCATGAACACTGATTGCGAGGCAGCCGAGTAGCCACCAGGCTGAAATGTGCCAGCGACCAAGCCTAGCGTGTCAAGCGGCGCGCCAGCGGCGTTGGCCAGGGTGAGCGTGCCACCGGCGGTGTTGCGCAGCACCAAGCCCGCTGTCGCTCCGCCGTTGTGGACGAAGCAGGCCACGATCGCCGGCGCGGCCGTCAGAAAAGCGAAGCTTTGGCTAAGCCAGCCCGCCGCACCGATTGCGGCGCGGATCGATGCGGCCACATCCGGGATGCTTCCCGACCCGCCGCCGCCGTTCAGCATCACCGTCAACGGGCCGTAGATATTCCCGGACAGATCGGTGGCGGTGATCGACAGCGCGTCGGTAGGCAGGCAGGCGGGGCCGCCGACCTCGCTTTGTGCGGTGGCGAACGCCTTTGGCGGCGTGGGCGGCAGGATGATGCCGGCAGTCAGCGCCAGTTTCTGCAAGGTCGTGAAGCCCGCCGGTTGGCCGAGTACCAACCCGGCCGCCTGCTGCGGCAGCCAGGCCGAGAGCGACAACCGGCCGGTTGCGGTGACATCGGCGCGCACACCCACCAGACCAAGGTTGTTGATCGCCAGCACCACATCGCCAACGGTTCCGGCACCGCCCACAGTGACGGCTTGCCCGTTGATGGTGAACCGGTCGCCGGCCGCGACGCCGGTTGCACTCCCGAATGCCACGGCGGTGTCGGCGCGCAGAGTGACGTAGGGTTGCGGATTGATGCCGAGCGCAGGCAACGCGGAGCCGCCCAGCGTCAACGTGCCCAAGTCTTGTGCCGCCGTCCCGAACACCACTAGGCTGTGGACCGCCCCGCCCCAGTTCGCCGCACTGGCACTGACCAGTGGGATGTTGGCGGCGCGGATGGCGGCGGCAACCGAGACCAGATCGCCATGCGCGCCGTCGCTGTTCAGGAGAACGGTCGTCGTACCTACGCCCGGTGCGCCGCCACCCACAAAGGTGACCGTTGGCGGACTGATGTAGCCCGCCCCCCCGGCAGTCAACGCGATGCCGATCACCGCGCCCGCAAGCATGGTCGCCGTGGCCGTAGCCCCGCTACCGCCGCCACCATTGAAAACCACGCTCGGTGCGCTCGTATAGGCGCCGCCTGCGGCAGTCGCGGTGACGCTGACGACGGCGCCGCCGGTGGAGAGATACGCGGTGGCTTTCGCCGTCACGTCCATGGTAACGACGATCGTGCCGCCTTGCGGGACCGACCCGGGATTGCCGGCGCTATAGACAGCCGGGTAGCTGACCCAGCGTTGGTTGATGCCGCCGGAGACGCCGTCGAACGCGCCGACGCTACCGTAAGCATACAGGATATGGCCGCCGTACAAGCCGTTCTGGCCCCACGGGTCCATCGACATGCCCTGCACGGCGGTGCTGATGCCGGATTGGAAGCTCCAGCCATAATCGGGACCGTTGTTGACGACATCGAACTCGGAATGCTCGATGCCACTGCTGAGCTGGGCACGCGCCGCAGTGTTCTCATCGTACAACGGGCCGCCGACGACTTCCCAGTGACCACAGCCGGAACTGTTGTCCAACAGCCAGGGCCACTCGAAGACGTTCTGCTGGGCGAAGTCGATGCCGCCGGAATACTTGGAGTAGCGGTTGGTGTTGGTATAGGTCCGCGCCCACGCCACCCGCGCCGACGCCGAGTTGTCGGGCGTGTTCAACACTATCTGATAGTCCAGCGGCGGGTTGCCCGGCGCTCCGATCCCGGCCGGCGCACCCTGGAAGGCGCTGCCTGCCTGAGAGAACCGATAGACACCCTGGTGCGAGTCCACCCGGTCCACCGCCAGGAAGCCGGGGCCGCTGATCGCGGCGCCTTCGTCGAACTCGACGGTGACGGCGCTGCCCGACAATTGATACACGATGCTGGACAGGAAGTAGGTGCCGCGCGGCACGAACAGGCGCGCGCGCGTACCGGAGACAACCCTCCCCATCACCGCATTGAACGCTGGCGCGCTGTCGGCGGCCCCGGTCGGGTCGGCGCCGAAATCGAGCACGTTGAGACGGTCGGCGGCGCGGGCGGCCACATTGCGGGCGATGCCGCCACTGACCTGCATCACCGCCGCCGATATGTCGGCCGCCGCGATGGTGCCGCCGGTGATCGCCACCGTCCCGGCACTCTGCCGCGCCATCGAGCCGATCTGCGAAGCTGTCACGAAGCCACTTGGATTGGTCGCGTTGTACGGGATGTAGCCAAGGCCCAGGGTTATGTCCGTCGCCGCGAGCGCGCTGCCGGCGGTGACTTGGCCCTTGCTGTTGACGGTCACCTTCGGGAACACGCCCGGCGTGGTGATCGGCGGCAGCACGAGGTTCACCGGCGAACTGCCGCTGCCGACCACATCGCCCGTGAACACCAGCGCAGGCTGGCTGCTGGCGACGAAGGCCGTAGTGGCCAGCGTCGTGCTGGCGGTTCCAGCCGGCTGCGTCGGCGCGGTCGGCATCCCGGTCAAGGCCGGACTGTTCAAGGGCGCCATCACCGCTGCATCCGCCGCCAGCGTGCCTTGCGCCAGCACCAGACCGCTGCCAAGGCCGATGGCCTCGGGACCGCCAGGCGCGCTGCTCACCCGGCCAAGCAAGGTTCCCTGAGCGATGCTCAGCGCGGGTTGCGTCCCCGCCAGCAGGATGGCGGCGGTGGCAGAAACGCTCAGGCCGTTCTGGTCCAGCAGCATCCGATCGGTGGGTCCGATCGTCACGGCGTAGGGCAGCTGTGAAACTGTGGGCATGCGCATCGTCTCCGCGAAGTCGGGGGGAAGCCTGGCCAGGACGCCGCGTGGTCAGTTGCTGACGAGGATCGGATTGCCAAACTGGTCGATGACGACAGAACCGGCGAGTGTCGTCAGCGCCGTGGTTGCCGATGCAGGGTGGGTCAGGTCCTGCACCGGCAAAAGGATGGCGCGCCCAATGGTGCGGCCGCTTGCGGTGCTGATAGTCGCCTGAACGACGTAGGTCGTACCGGCGACACCTCCAGACAGCCAGATGACCAAGATTGATCCATCGGCGATGATGACGCCTGCGGCCAGCTCCGCAGCCGGCTCGAACGTCAGCCCGACGGCGACGATCGTATCGCCGTCGTCGCCGGCGATCGCCTCAATGATGTCGATCTCAAAATCCAGCACATCTGCTGGATCCTTGGCTGGCCAGACCAGCGGCGCCGGCGTGGTCGGAAGGCATCCGCGCAGGAGTGGCTGAAAACCGTCGAGCACGACACGGCGCGCGCCGCTTGGCCGCCAGGCGTGGGTAACCGGGGTGATGGGAGCAGGGGAACCTGACATGTCGGGCCTGCCTTTCAGTGACCGCTGGCGGCAGTGGCCAGGCCTGTCACCAGAGCCTGAAGCGCGGTGATCTGTATCTGGATGGCAGTGAGTTGCGCCTGAACGCCGGCAACCGTTGCCACCGACAGCGGCGGCACGGCGGCGGCGGCTGGCTGCCCGAACCCACCGGTTGGCAATGCCACCCATCCAACCTGAACGGCCGGCGTTGCCGAGACATCCACCCACTGCATGGCAGTTGGGAAAAGGCCTGCGAGTGGCAACGCCGTGGACAGCAGTTCGGCAACCACACCGTTGAGGATACGAGCGTAGGTGTTCATGTTCAATACTCCACCAACACAAAGCCATTGCCGCCGGCACCACCCTGGGCGCCAAGACCGCTGCCATCGGATGCGCTGGCCCCACCCCCACCGCCACCACCGCCATAGCCGGGCGCCGGTAAGCCTGCGGCATAGCCAGTACTGCCGCGACTGCCGCCAGGGCCGCCGCCGTCACCACCACGCTGAGCAACCACGATGGCGTCGGAACCATAGCTGCCGCCGGATTGCAGGCTGCCGCCATAACCAAGGCCGCCCGCCGCTCCGGCACATGTCGTAAAGGCGCGCCCACCCTGGCCGCCGGCGCCGCCGCTAGCGGCGATGTAGGAGCCGAAGCCGCTGCTGCCGCCGACCTGCCCGTTTGCCGGTAAACCTGAAGAGGCTCCGCCAGGCCCGACCACGGCAGCGATCACCATGCCGGGCGTGAACCCATAAAACCAACCGCTCGCCCAGCCACTGGCACCGCCGCCGCCGGAGGGCAGCGTCGCATGCGTGCCGCCGGCGCCACCGCCACCGGATACCGTGACCCGCAGCGCCGTGACACCAGGCGGCACCGTGAACGCGCCGGTGCTGGCAAAAAGCTGCGCCGAGCCGTACCCCGAGCGCAGATCACCCAGTTTGACCGGGATGCTGCGCGCGGTGTTCAGGGTGGCGATATTCTCCCAGGCGACGCCTTGCTGCCCGGCGTTGACGGTCACGACAGACAGCCCCACCCATCCAGGATCGGGGTACGGCGCGGCGGCGCTGCCGGAGGCGGCTGGCATGCCGGCTTTGGCCGCCAGCGCCACTCGCTGGCTACGTGCCGTGGGCTGTGCCGCGCCGCTGTTGGCGGGTCCAAGGAAAGGCTGCGAGGGCTGTGCCGCGTTGTAATATGGCAGCACAATGGGCACCATATCGATTTCCTGAAACGCCGCCTGAATCAGGTAGACGATGGCGGTGCTGGCAGTCTGTGGCGCGCGCAGGCCGAGGCTGACCGCCGCAAGGTTGATCCCGAGCCTCAGCACACTGTCGTTCACGTCCGCCGGCAATGAGCCGTATGCGTTCTGGTCGAGTGCGCCGAAGCTGGTGATGCACCCAGGCGCCACGACAACGGCCAAACCGGTCCCAGGGGCGACACTCAGGCCATCGATGGTGGTCTGGGTGCCAATGGTGGCAGCCGCCAATGCGCCAAGCGCCACCATGGTGTTCCGGTTGGTGGTCAGCAGGTCGGTGTCGAGCGGGATACTGCCCGGATAGACAATGCTGCGGTCCATGGACGCTCCAATGCGAAAGGGTCAGGAAATGATGCGGGTCCAGGCAATCGCGCCTGTCGGCATGACGCCCGCAATCGCGGCCAGCAGGTCGCTGTCGCCGGAGGTGGCCAGCACCTGCGTTGGGCTGACATAGGCCAGGCTACCGATGCCATAGCCTCCAGCGCCCTGGCCGTAGCCGGACAGCGCCGGGATACCGCCACCGGATGCGCGCCGCGCCGTCACCAAACATTGGAACGGCAGCGCCAGACTGCCCCAGCCACCAGCCAGCGCATAGGAGCAAGCCGTGCCCCAGCCGCCGGTGTCGGCAGGTCGCGCTGGCTCAAACACCATCGGGACGTTTCCAGTGACATCGGTAATTTGTGCCACCAGCGCCGGCCGCGTCACGTGCTCGCGGAGCAGTTCGCGCCTCACGCGGGCACGCAGATGGGTATCAGTCTCGTCGACCTGGCGTGTCAGCAGGTCGCCGAAGCAATCCTGCGCCACCAGGTCGAGCCATCCATCCTCGGCCGTGGCGATGCGGGTCTGTCGCTGGGCGTAGCGCACCAGGGAGAACATCAACGCCGCAGTGCTTGCCAGCCCCGACAGCAACCCGGACAGCACCGGCGCCAAATCGGGGAACCAACGCGGTGGCAGCACTGCCCGTAGCCGGGCCACCATGTCATCCTGATCACCAAGCATCGCTCAGGAAACCTGTGCCGCGATAGCCTTGATGACGCCGCCTGGCCCCGGCGATATATCCTGGATATCCCCGTTCACCCGCAAGCCGATAACATTGGCGACGCCTGGAGAAGCATCATAAGCCACCTGCATCAATCGGCTGTATGGCAGCCCGGCGCCGATCGGCAATGCATCTACGAACGTCGCTACTGCGGACGTGACAGCGGCGGCAACGGCGTTATGCGTGTCAGTTGCGGTGGTGGTCACAGTCAGGCTGATGGCCACCCATGTCACAGCCGGTGGCCGTACGGCAAAAGTTGTTCCGACCGGCCGCATTGCCTCGATTGCCGCAGCGGCGGCTGCAAGAATCTCCGGCGAAGGTGTTCCGGTCCCATCGTCCACGGTGACGACGAAGCTGCCCATGCGCGCCGTCCCGTCGACTGATACATTCTCCAGGATGCTTGTTGTCAGACCCTGGCGCGTACTCAGCACAGCGCCATTGATGGCGAGGTTGGTCCCGCGCGACCGTGTTGCCAGGAACAATTGAAAGCGCGCCCGCAGCGCCGGGTCGCTCTCGGCGTCAACACCGCCGCCGAAAGAGACGGCATTCGCGACCATATCGATGCCAGGAACGGAGGCCGCGACCAAAGTAACGGTCCCGGCTCCCACGTTCCCAGAACTTCCCGGTACTGTAGCGATGACAGGAACATCGACCGACCCAGTGCCTGCGGCCAACACGAAGCCATTGACACTCGCTTGCCACGCCGTATTCGTGGGCTCCGCGACAACAACAAAGGTCTGCGAACCATCCGCCGTACGCACCGGCAAGCCTGCCGGGACCACCGCCGACCCGGTAGCGACGAACCGCGACAACTGCACCCGGCCGGCAGCGAGAACTGCGGGCAGCCGCGCCAGCGAAAAGTCGCCGACCCAGCTATCGAGGTCGGAACCGACGCTGGTGGCAGCGCGCGTTGTCTGCAAAACCAACATGATCAGCCACTGCAACCACAGTGCCATGCTGGCATTTGCCTCCAGCACGGCACGCAGCACGCTGCCGACCGAGAGATCCAGCAACTGGCCAGCTGCACCCTGCACTGCCGCTGCGGCGTTGCCGATCAAGGTCGCGAAATCCTGCAAGGGCAGCTTCATACCGGGCCTCCCAGCAAAAAGTTAAGCACCTGAGTTTGTTCACTCGGCGCGTCGGTGTAGCGGATCGCCACATAGACGATGCCGTCATTGTCGGCGCGAACGTCGATCGTTGGTTCCGGCATCCGTGCGACGGCTGCCTCTCGGAACAGTTGCCCACGGATCACGCCGCGTATGCCGGCCGTATTGGATGGTTGCCCTACGAATTGCCCCAGGCCAGCGCCATACCTCGGCTGCCAGATATAATCGTTGAGGTTGGTCAGCAGCCTTCGCAGGACGCGCTGCTGACCAAGTGCCGCGTCTGTCGCCAGCGCGAGGTCGCCGGTTACGCTCAGTTGGAGGTCTTCCCCAAACTGGTGCCAAAGATCGGACATGCATCCTCCGCCATCAATCTTGTGGATCGGCTGGTAACACCGTGCCGCCTTGCGCATCACCGTGGACGTGAATGTCGTAATGCTGCCGAAGCCGATCCAGGCTACCTTGCCGATCGAATACGTCGCCGCTCACCCGCAGGTCTCCTTGAACGCGGATCACGCCGTCGTTGCATAGACGGATTGAGCTTCCTGTCGCATGCACCAACCAAAGCTCGCCGACCGGAGCAGCGACAGCGGAAGACTGCTCGCTCCAGGCCCGGCCGACGATGATGCCGTGTTCGCTGTCACCTTCCTGGGCAAGAACCAGCACTTGGTCGCCCGGAGATGGGGGGCAGGCCATGCCCCATCCGGCACCGACCCACCCGGTCAGCACCGGGAGCCAGCCGGAAATGACCCCTTCGGGCTGTAGCGCCACGCGGGCGGCATACCGTTGCGGGTCGACGCTGGTGACGGTCCCGAAGCGCGGCTGCCCGACGCCCCGGTCCAGCGCCCCGGCCTGCGCCTTCAGCGCGTTCATGAATCGCTGCATCAACTCACTCCCACGCCGGGCGAGATATTTCGCGCCGTGACGAACTGACGAAAGCCATCGTGCTGATCTATCGATCTGGTGATCTCGTCGATCCAGTAGTCCTGGTCGAATGCCGTGCCAGAGCCTTCAAGGCTGCACATCATACGTGGATCCAGGAACAGTTCACCCGGCATCTCGATATTGATCACACGCTCATGTCGGGAAAGTTCCGCCAGTTTCCGTTGCGCGAGCTGAAGCGCCGCATCCGGGAGAAGGTCGGGCACAATGAAGTTGTATCGCTGCCCAGTGCCAACCTTACCGCTGCCTCTTCTAGACCGGGTGGCTCGGGCCGTCTCGGTGAAGCTTTGCCCGGCACGACTATTCCAGCTTTTGACGACAACCTCGATATCCCGCGCTAAGGTGAGCGCCCGCCGCAGGTGCAGTGCGGCAATGTTGGCCGGGCCATTCGTGGTACAGGCCGCACGCAACACGGCCTGCGCCGGCACGGTCGCAGTCGGGGCACGGAAATGCAGCGTGTGCCCGGTGACCCAAACATCAAAACTTTCGCGTGCCGCCAAGCCGACCAACAGGTCCCACTCCGTTGTCGCACGGCTGAACTGGTCCAGCGTGATACGGTCGTGTTCGATCTGCCAATAGCGGCCAACCGGCATTGTGGTTGTCTGCACATCTCCCACCAGGCCGTGCCGTTCGGCAAGCACGTTCGCGATCTCACTCGCGGTCTGATTGGTGAAGCTCTCGTGCGTGCGCGCCTCAATGAGAGAGGCGGTAAAGTCGCGCCCCTCAAGTTCGACCGTGCCACCAACCGGGTCGATCGAGACAGAGTCGACGCTTCCTTGAACCAAGCTTGTGAACTCGCCGTCGAACCCAACCTGTACGTCCATATCGATCTGGTCGGACGCTGCCCAGAATGCCGCGCCGTTAGCGGGATCGCCGTTCAGTACAGCCCGCACCCGAAACCGATCAGCGCCATAATGGTTCGTGCTGATGACCTCGGCGGAGACGGCACCCGCGAGGATGGCGCCATTCGCCAGCACCCGCAGCCGTGGCGTTCGAACGCGATCACTGCTGGGCAATGCCGCCTCCAGCCCGGTCGTCGATTGCCGGCATCTTCAACGTGACCAGGCCATCCAGCCTTGGATCGGTCAAACCGTTGAACTGTGCGATACGAATCCATTGGGTCGCATCGCCCAGCCGCTCCAGTGCCAAATGAAATAATGTTCCGCTTGCCACAGTCAGTGTGGACATCGCCCTATCCTCTCGCGGTATCGAAATTGGTCAGGCCACGCAGGACGAAACCCCGCGCCGCCGAGACTTGAGCGAGCTGGGCAGTCGCTTGAACGGCGTTCGGGACATCGGATGCGGCTATCATCGAATTGCTTGCGGCGAGCAACGCCGCATTTGCACCGGCAGCCGCATCGGCCAGTGCCGACCGTGCCGTCGCCGCATCCGCGCTTCCGGAGGATGCGGCCCCTGGTAAGGCCAGCGCCTCACCCACCATGGACAAGTCAAGCCCCCCCATTGCTGTCGCGGACTGGATATCAAGACCGACAGAGCCCAGGATCGACATTGCCGCCTGAACCGCGACCACCGCCTCGTCGAATGAAACGACGCAGCTTATACTATAAGGAATCCAGTTTTCTCGCTCAAATCTGGCCGTGAATGATGACACGATCACCGTGTAGAGAAAGGCATCCCAGGCCAGCGCGACTTCAAGCCCGGCGATGCGGAGAGCATCGAGCGCCCGGGCGCGGGGAACCGCGTCGGCCCCGCTGAACACGCCGGTCCAGGAGATCAGCGCGTCGTCGGCGCCCATGGCGTCTATCACCCGCTGTCCGCCAATCAAGGTGTGGACGTGCAGTTGTTGACATCCACCAAACGCAATGCGGGCTGGAACCTCAAGGGTGGTGAAGGCTATCGGACCGAGCGTCAATGCGGGCATTGTCAATGCCCCTGCTGCGCGCCGGGCCAGGACGGTCCCATTCGCGGGTCGAACGCCGTGCTGCCACTTGGCGGCGCATTCGCCGCTCGCGCCAGCTTGTCACTCAACCATCGGCCAACCCGCACGCCATCGAGGAAAACGTCTCCGTGCATGGTGGTCGGACTGGACGCTGTCTCTGTATTCGCAACGCGCGGGCGGTCCGCAAGGGCCATAGTGGTCCCGTCCGCAGCCGGCATGGCCGATCGGGCCGGCATACGCATCGATGGCATCGTTGGCGATACGCTCGCACCCACCGGTTGCTGTTC
>JAYTQW010000455.1:0-7017 GCA_043746535.1 Rhodospirillales bacterium | reverse complement strand
CCGGCCGCACCGCCGCCGAACTGGCGCTGATCGAGGGCGCGCTGGCCCGCGACCTGCCGATCCTGGGCATCTGCGGCGGCGAGCAACTGCTGGCGGTGGCGCTCGGCGGCAGCCTGATCCAGCACATCCCCGACGCGCTGCCGGACAGCTTGGCGCACGAGCAGCCGAACCCGCGCCACGAGGCTGGCCATGCCGTGCGCGTGGTCGACGGCACACTGCTGGCGCGGATCGTGCGGGCAGAGTCGCTGATGGTGAACTCGGCGCATCATCAGGCGGTGCGGGAGGCAGGGCCGCGCGCGGTGGTCAACGCGCGGGCGGAGGATGGCGTGATCGAGGGCATTGAGAGCCCCGCGCACCGCTTCTGCCTGGGCGTGCAGTGGCACCCCGAGTTCCTGATCGGACCCGGCGACCGCCGCATCTTCGACGCGCTGATCGCGGCGACCCGGCGATGAGCGATCCCGAGCTGCCCGGGTCCGAGCCAGAGTTCGAGCCCGAGTTCGATGACGAGCCGCCCGCCGCCGCCGGCCCGCGTGGCGAGCGCATTGCCAAATGGCTGGCCCGCGCCGGCATCGCCAGCCGGCGCGACGCCGAGAAGCTGCTGGGCGAGGGCAAGGTCCGCCTGAACAACGCGGTGGTCAGCCACCCGGCCACCTTCGTCTCGCCCGGCGACCTGGTGACGGTCGGCGGCCGGCTGGTCGACGCGCCGGAGCGGACGCGGCTGTGGCGCTACCATAAGCCGGACGGCCTGGTCACCACGCACCGCGACCCGGAGGAGCGCCCGACCGTGTTCCAGCGGCTGCCGCCCGGCCTGCCGCGCGTGGTCAGCGTGGGGCGGCTCGACCTCAACAGCGAGGGGCTGCTGCTGCTGACCAACGACGGCGCGCTGGCCCGGCGGCTGGAACTGCCGTCGAACGGCTGGCTGCGGCGCTACCGGGTGCGCGTGTTCGGCCAGCCGGCACCTGCCGAACTGGCCAAGCTGGCCGGCGGCGTGGTGATCGAGGGCGTCCGCTACGGGCCGATCGACGCGGCGCTGGACAGCCGCAAGGGCGACAACACCTGGCTCAGTGTCAGCCTGCGCGAGGGCCGCAACCGCGAGGTGCGCCGGGTGATGACGCATCTGGGCCTGAGCGTCAGCCGGCTGATTCGCGTCGCCTACGGCCCGTTCCAGTTGGGATTGCTGCCGGTCGGCTCGGTCGAGGAGGTGCCCGGCAAGGTGCTGCGCGAACAACTGCCCGCGGAGGCGCCGCCGCCCGCCCGGCCATGAGGATCATCGCCGGACGCTGGCGTGGCCGCGCCCTGCTGGCACCGCCGGGAGCAGCGACCCGGCCCACCGCCGACCGGGTGCGGCAGGCGCTGTTCGACATGCTGTGGCACGCGCCGTGGGGCGGTCGTGCCGCGATCGAGGGCGGCATGGTGCTGGACGCCTTCGCCGGCACCGGGGCACTCGGGCTGGAGGCGCTGTCGCGTGGGGCGGCGCACTGCACCTTCATGGAACGCGACCGCGCCGCGCTGCTGGTGCTGCGCGCCAACATCGCCGCTTGCGGGGCGGAAGCGGTGAGCACGGTGCTGCCGACCGATGCCACGCGGGTGAATGTGGGTGTGGCGTGCGGCCTGGTGTTCCTCGACCCGCCGTATGGCAAGGATTTGCTGGCCGGCGCGGTAACGACGTTGCGGGCGGGCGGGTGGCTGGCAGACGGCACGCTCATCGTGAGCGAACAGGCGCATGACGAGGTGGTGGTGCCGTGCGGCACGCTGTTGGCGGAGCGGGTGCATGGGGCGGCTCGGGTAACGGTGTGGGTCCTCGCATAATCTGCTTGATGACAAATGGTAAAAATGCCATAATCATTACAAATGGGAAGATCGGCTTGGAAGGCGCTCCGGCCTATTGTTTGGATCGCCAGCAGCAAGGAAGATATCTCGCGACTACCTGGGCAGGTAAAGGCCTCGTTCGGATTGCGCTTGTTTGAATTGCAAAAGGGTAAAACGCCACTGGACATGAAGCCGGTCACGCAATTCGGCAGTGGCGTCTATGAGTTGCGGGATCGCTTCGATGGCGACGCCTACCGCGTCGCCTATGTCATAAGTCTGAAGAAGGCGCTGTATGTGCTGCATGTCTTCATAAAAAAGTCCAAATCGGGGATTGGCTTGCCCAAACCGGATGCTGTGCTGATCGAGGCACGTCTGCGGCGTGCGCGTGAAATAGATGCGAGGGATTGAACATGACCGAAATCACCTTCGAGGAAAGTAGCGGCAACGTTTTTTCCGACATCGGCTTTTCGCCTGCCGAAGTGGAGGAATTGACGGCCAAAACCACGCTCATCCTCGCGGTGAAAGATACGGTTGCGCAGCGGATGCTCACCCAGAAAGACGCTGCAAAAATCTGCGGCACCGACCAGCCGACCCTGTCGAAGGTGCTGCGTGGCCGCATGGAGGCCATTACAATCGATCGGTTAGCCGGCTGGTTGACGGCGTTGGGGCGCGATGTGGAGATCGTGGTAAAGCCTGTTGTTCAGTCGCGCTTGGGCCATCTTCATGTCAGCGAGGCGGCATAGCCGGCTCTTGGCACAGTGATCGCAGCAGCCATGTAGCATCCATGGTTGCATTGCCCCGCCTGCTGCCCAGTCTCCTGCTGGTCGTCGCCTGCTTGGCAGCGCGCCCGGCGTGGGCCGACCAGACCGACCCCGCCCTTGGCGGCCTGTTCGCCAATCTCCAGGCCGCAAGGACGCCGGAAGCGGCGCAGGACATCGAGGCCGCGATCTGGTCCGCCTGGGGCCAATCGCATGATCCGGCGGTCGACCGGCTGATGGCGCTCGGTTCGGCCGCTTTGCAGGTTACGGATTACCCGGCGGCGCTGGCGGTGTTCGACCAAGTGGTGGCGGTCTCGCCGCAATTCGCCGAGGGGTGGAATAAGCGCGCGACCACATTGTACTTGCTGGGGCGCTATGAGGACTCGGCGCGTGACATCGACCGGGTGCTGGCGCTCGAACCCCGGCATTTTGGCGCGCTGTCCGGCCTCAGCCTGTGCGACGTCAAGTTGAAGCGGACCAAGGACGCCCTGGTCGCGTTGAAGCGGGCGCAGGCGATTGATCCGAACATGGCCAACATCGACCACAACATCCACGAGCTGACGCTGCAACTGGAGCGGGAGTCGATCTAGCCGTCACCCCCGCCCGAACAGCCGCTCGATCTCTGCCCGCGACAGCTTGAGGAACGTCGGGCGTCCGTGGCTGCACGTCGCCGCGCGCGGGGTCGCCTCCATCTGGCGCAGCAGCGCCGACATCTCGGCGGCGCCCAGGCGGCGGCCGGCGCGGATGCTGCCGTGGCAGGCCATGCGGGCGATCACGGCGTCGAGGCGGGCGGACAGCGCGACGTGCTCGTCCATTTCGGCCAACTCGTCGGCCAGGTCGCGCAGCAACGGTGCCGGGTCCGGGCTGCCGAGGGCGGCGGGCAGGGCGCGGACCAGGATTGCGCCAGGTCCGAACGGCTCCAGCTCCAGGCCGAGCGGGGCGAGTTCGGGGCCGCGGGTCAGCAGGCGGGCGGCGTCGGCCTCGGGCAGGTCGACCACGCCGGGGAGCAACAGCCGCTGCGCGCGCACGCCGCCGGCCAGCATCTGCTCGCGCAACGCCTCATGCACCAGCCGCTCATGCGCCGCATGCTGGTCGACCAGCACCAGGCTGCCATCGGCGGCCACCGCGATCACGTAGGTGTCGAGCACCTGCGCCACCGGCGCGCCGAGCGGGTAGGACACCGAAGCCGGCGCATCCGGCAACATACGGGCGGAGGGTGCTCCCTCGAACGGTAGTGCTGCCTCGGCGAAGCCGCGCGGCTCCGGTGCCCGTGCCCAGGACCGGCGCGGGCGGAAGGCGGGGGCGTGCGCCAGCACAGCGCCGCCGGCCAGGATGCGGCCGAGCGTGCCGATGATGAGCGAACGGATCGCGTCGGGGTCGCGGAAGCGCAGTTCGGCCTTGGCCGGATGCACATTCACATCCAGCTCCTCGGCCGGCACGGTCAGGAACAGCGCCACCACCGCGTGCCGGCCGGGAGCCGCGACATTGCGGTATGCGACACGGACGGCGGTGCGCAGCACTGGGTCGGCCACCGGGCGGCCGTTCACCACTAACGCCTGCCCGGCTACGCTGGCGCGGGTCACGGCGGGGCCACAGGCGAAGCCCGCCAGAAGCAACGCGCCGCGCTCGCCGCTGACTGGCAGCATGACGGCGGCGGCGGCCTCGCCCAACAGCGCCGCCACCCGCGCGGCGCTGTCCTGCGCCGGAAGATCGAACGCCACGCGGCCATCGCTCTCCAGCCGGAACGCGACGTGACAGGCGGCCAGTGCCAGCCTGCGCACCGCCGCCTCGCTGGCCTCGGCCTCGACCCGCACCGATTTCAGGAACTTGCGCCGCGCCGGCGTGGCAAAGAACAGGTCGCGCACCGAGACCGAGGTGCCGCACGGGGCCGCCGCCGGCACCACAGGGCCGACTGCGCCGCCCTCGACCGAGATCGCCCAGCCATGCGCGGCGCCGTGCGGGCGCGAGGCGATGTGCAGGCGGGCGGCGGCGCCGATGCTGGGCAGCGCCTCGCCGCGAAAACCCAAGGTGGCGATGCGGACCAGGAAATCGTCGGCCAGCTTGCTGGTGCAGTGCCGCCGCACCGCCAGAGCGAGTTCGTCGGCATCCATGCCGTGGCCGTCGTCGCTGACCTCGATGCGGTCGATGCCACCGCCGGCCAAGCGCACCGACACGCGGGTGGCGCCGGCATCCAGCGCGTTCTCGACCAGTTCGCGCACTGCCGCCGCCGGGCGTTCGATCACCTCGCCGGCGGCGATGCGATTAACCACGCCCTCCGGCAGCAGCCGGATGCGCCCGGCGGTGACGGCGGGCAGGGGGTTAGAGCGGACTGGCCACATCCTGCGCCCGCAGCGCGTGGAAGCGCTCGATCAACGCGGCGGTGGAGCCATCATGTGCTCCCGGCTGCGGCACGGCCCCCGGTTGTAGCGCCGGCAGGATGCCGCCGGCCAGCACCTTGCCGAGTTCGACGCCCCACTGGTCGAAGCTGTCGATGCCCCACAGCCAGCCCTGCACCGCGACCTTGTGCTCATAGAGCGCGATCAGGCGGCCCAGCGTAAAGGCGTCCAGCCGCTCGAACAGGAGCGTGTTGCTGGGGCGGTCGCCGGTGAACACCCGATGCGGCGCCACCCGCGCGATCTCGTCCTCTGGCATATTCTTCGCGCGCATCTCCGCCTCGACCTCGCTGCGGGTCTTGCCGCGCAGCAGCGCCTCGGCCTGGGCGAAGGCGTTGGCGGCCAGGATGCGATGCGACTCGGGGTGGCCGTGGTCCGGCACGGCGGCCAGCAGGAAGTCGACCGGCACCGGCTGCGTGCCCTGGTGGACCAACTGCATGAAGCTGTGCTGCGCGTCGGTGCCCGGCTCGCCGAACACCACCGGGCAGGTGGCGCGGCTGACCGGCTCGCCATCCAGCGCCACCGACTTGCCGTTGCTCTCCATCTCCAACTGCTGGAGATAGGCCGGGAAGCGGCGCATGCGGTCGTCATAGGCCAGCACGCAATGGGTGCGCATGCCCAGGCCGTTGACCTGCCAGATGCCGCTCAGCGCCAGCAACACGGGCAGGTTCTGCCGCAGCGGCGCCGCTAGGAAATGCTCGTCCATGGCGTGCCCGCCGGCCAGCATGGCGGTAAACGCCTCCCACCCGGCGGCCAGCGCGACCGATAGCCCGATTGCCGACCATAGCGAGTAGCGGCCGCCGACCCAGTCGCGGAAGCCGAACATGCGCTCGGCGGAGATGCCGAACGTCTCCACCGCCGCCTTGTTGGTGGACAGCGCCGCGAAATGCGCGCCGACCGCCGCCTCGCCAAGTGCTTCCACCAGCCAGTCGCGCACGATGCCGGCGTTGGTCAGCGTCTCCAGCGTGGTGAAGGTCTTGGAGGCGACCAGCACCAGCGTCCGCGCCGGGTCGAGGTCGCGGGACATGGCGGCGAAGGCGTGGCCGTCGACGTTGGACAGGAAGCGCCCGCGCAGCTTGCCGCCATGCACCAGGGTCAGCACCTCGGTCGCCATGCGCGGGCCAAGGTCGGAGCCGCCGATGCCGATGTTCAGCACAGTGTCGAAGCGCTCGCCGGTGGCGCCGCGCAGGGTGCCGTCATGCACGGCGGCGACGAAGGTCCGCATCCGCGCCAGTTCGGCGGCGGTGAGCGCGGAAGCGTCGTCGATGCCGCCCGGCAGCGCCGCGCGCATCCCGGCATCGGCGGGGGCGCGCAAGGCCATGTGCATGGCGGCGCGTCCCTCGGTCGGGTTGACCACCTCGCCGGCGAACAGGCGCTGGCGGAACCCGGCCAAGTCGGCTTGCTCGGCCAGGTCGATCAGCGCGTCGAGGGCTTGCGCGTCCAGCGAGTTCTTCGAGAAGTCGAGCGTGAGGTCGTCGAGGGCGACCGTGAATTTCGTCGCTCGATCCGGGTCCGCCTCGAACAGCGGACGGATGGCGCTGGCGGACGGCAGGCTGGCCAACTGCATGATGCGCGCCCAGGCGGCGTCGCGCTGATGCCGGTCGAACGTGCCGTTGCGGATCGCGGCGGTATCGGTCATCGGCATCGCTCCTGCGGGGATCGGCGCCTGCGCTGCCGCCTGATCAGAAGATAGAGTCGAGCAGTCCCTTTGGCGACCGCTGGATGACCGGGGTATCGCCGGTTTGTACATTTTGACCGAGGGCCGCGTTCTCACGCAGGCGGTCGGCCTCACGCGCGGGGTCGACCGCAACGCCCGGCGCCACTGGCCTCTTCCAGAACATCAGCCGGTCGGTGAGGCTGCGGTTCGACGGCTCGGTGCCGACCTCGCCGGCGACGCGGGCGCGCGTGTCGGCCGGGGCCGGAGCGCCGGAGGCCGCCAGGAAGGCCTGCTGGCCCGGTGTGATCGCCGTGGCATCCGGGGCGGCGATGGCCAATCCCGGCACCAACGCCGCCTCGGCGGCGGCGGATTGGGTGAGTTCCTGTGGGCGCGGGGCACC
>JAYTQW010000454.1:0-4494 GCA_043746535.1 Rhodospirillales bacterium | reverse complement strand
CGCGACGTGCTGCACGGGCTGGTGCTGGACCTGTTCGACCAGTTCGTGGGGATGGTCGCGTCCGGGCGGCACATGACCACGGATCAAGTTCGCGCCCTGGCCGATGGCCGCGCCTACACCGGGCGGCAGGCGCTGAAACTCGGGCTGGTCGACGAGATCGGCGGCGAGCCGGCGGCGAAGGCGTGGCTGGCGAGTGCGCGCCATCTGTCAGCCGGGCTGCCGGTCGAGGCTGTCGCTCAATCGGGCGGCGGCAACCGGCTGTTCGGCGTCAGCTTCGGTGGCAGCCTCGGCAAGCTTCTCCAGGGCGCTGCCAATACTGTGTTTTCTCAACGTCTTACGCTTGACGGTGCAATGGCGGTCTGGCAGCCTGGAATGACAGGGCCGTAATCCGGCTGTCGGCACTCAGACAAGACGGGATAACAGATGACCAAGTCCGAATTGATCGCGGACCTCTGCGCGGCCAACCCGCATCTAGTGGGCCGCGATGTGGAGACCATCGTGGCAACCGTGTTCAACGAGATCACAGCCGCCCTGTCGCGCGGCGACCGGGTGGAGTTGCGCGGCTTCGGTGCCTTCACCATCAAGCAGCGCGAGGCGCGCACCGGCCGCAACCCGCGCACCGGCGCCGCCGTCCCGGTGGACCAGAAGGTGGTGCCGTTCTTCAAGGCCGGCAAGGAACTGCGCGAGCGGGTGAACCGGGGTCTTCCGGCCCGGCCGCACGTCCGCAAGGCCGCCACCGCCGCCGCACGGGCCTGATCCGGCGTGTTGCGCATCCTGATCGGCCTGCCGCTGCTGCTGGTGCTGGTGCTGTTCGCCCTGTCGAACCCGCAGCCGGCGCAGTTGGGGATCTGGCCCACCGACCTCACCATCACGGTGCCGATGTCGGTCGCCATCCTGTTCGGCATGGCGATGGCGTTCGTGATCGGTGCGTTGCTGCTGTGGTTCAGCGCCGTGGCCGCCCGCCTGCGCGCACGCCGGGCCGAGCATCTGACCCGGTTGCTGAACGCCCAGGTGGCGCAGTTGAAGGCCGAGAATGAGCGGCTGCATGAGGCCGCCCGCCCCGGCCCGGCACCGCAGCCGATGTCGACCGCGCTCACGCTGAACCACTGAATGGCCGGCCTGATCGTCGCCCTCGACAGCACCGACGCGGCCACGGTCGGGTTGCTGGCGGCGGCGCTGGCGCCGCATTGCGGGTTGCTGAAGCTTGGCCTGGAGTTCTTCTGCGCGCATGGCCTCGCCGGGGTGCGGCAGGTGAGCGCGCGGCCGGTGTTCCTAGACCTCAAGCTGCACGACATTCCCAACACCGTGGCCGGCGCGGTGCGGGCGATCCTGCCGCTGGGTGCGCGGATGCTGACGCTGCATGCGGCCGGTGGCGGTGCCATGATCGCGGCGGCGCGGCTGGCCAGCGAGGCGGTGACGGACCCGCCGCTGTTGCTGGGTGTGACCGTGCTGACCAGCCTGAACAGTGCCGCGCTCGCCTCGGGCGGGGTGCCGGATGGCGTGCGGGCGCAGGTGTTGCGGCTGGCGCGGATCGCGCTCGACGCTGGCGCCGATGGCCTGGTGTGCAGCCCGCATGAGGTCGCGATGCTGCGCGATGCGTTCGGCGCCGGCCCGGTGCTGGTGGTACCCGGCATCCGCCCCGCTGGCCACGCCAGCGGCGACCAGGCCCGCACCATGACGCCGCGTGAGGCGGCCCTGGCCGGGGCGGACTGGCTGGTGGTGGGCCGCCCGATCACCGCCGCCCCCGATCCCGCCGCCGCCGCCGCCGCGATCGCCGCCGAGATCGCCTGATGGCTCGCGTCAAGATCTGCGGCATCAACAGCGAGGCGGCGTTCGACGCCGCGCATGATGGTAGCGCCGACTGGATCGGGTTCGTGTTCTTCGCCCGCTCGCCGAGGTTCGTGACACCCGCGCAGGCGGCGCGGCTTTCGGCGCGCAAGCCGGGTGGGCCGTTGCGGGTCGGACTGTTCGTGGAACCAGGCGACGCGGAGATCGCGGCGACGCTGGCGGTCGTGCCGCTCGATGTGTTGCAGGTATACGCCGATGCGCCACGCGCGGCGGCGATCCGCGCGCGTTTTGGCGTTGCCGTGTGGCGTGCCGTGGGCGTGGGCGTGGTCGCCGACCTGCCACGCGATGCGGCCGGCATCGACGGCTATATTGTCGAGGCAAAGCCGCCCGCCGATGCGACACGGCCGGGCGGCAACGCGGTGACGTTCGACTGGACGCTGACCGCCGGTTGGGCTGCGCCGGCGCCCTGGTTGCTGGCAGGCGGCCTCACGCCCGGCAACGTGGGCGATGCGATCGGGCAAAGCGGCGCGCCGGCGGTGGATGTGTCGTCTGGTGTCGAGAGCGGTCCGGGCGTCAAGGATGCGTCCCTCGTCGCGCGGTTCATAGCGGCAGCGAAGGTCAGGGCGCTGCCCTGAAACCCGCTGGAGCCTGAGGCCCCAGACCCGCAATACTGGGATTGCAAAGGCTCAGCCTTTGCCGGGTCCAGGGCAGCGCCCTGGCCTTGCCTGCCTACGCCGCCCGCATCGAGCGGTACTCGCGCCGCACGATCTCCATCAGCGCCACTACCGAGGTGGACGCCGCCGGACTCTCGAACGTCACCCGGCCACGCTGCATCAGCATGATGCGGTCGGCGATTTCCAGCGTCTGCGCGTAGTTGTGCATGATCATGATGATCGAGATGCCGCCACGCGTCCGCAGCCGCTGGATCAGGTCGATGATGAGACCCGCCTCGCGCGCGCCCATTGCCGCCAGAGGCTCGTCGAGCAGCAGGATGCGGGCATTCGAGTTCACCGCCCGCGCCACCGCGATCGCCTGCCGCTGGCCGCCCGACAGCCGCTCCACCGCCAGGTCGACCGAGGGGATGTTGATGCCCATCTCCTCCAGCAACTCGCGCGCGCGCCGGCGCATCGCGCGGTTGTCGAGCAGGCGGAACGGCCAGCCGCCAACGATCTCCCGGTTCAGGAACAGGTTGTGGTAGATGCTGAGCGAGTTCGCCAGTGCCAGGTCCTGGTACACGCATTCGATGCCAAGGGCGCGGGCGTGGTCGACCGAGCGCAGCGCCGTCTCGGTGCCGTCGATCACCAGTTGGCCGGAAGTCTGCGGCTGGAAGCCGGTGAGGATCTTCATCAGCGTCGACTTGCCGGCGCCGTTGTCGCCGAGGATGCCGAGGATTTCACCCTGGCGCAGGTGCAGCGATACGCCGTCGAGCGCCGTCACCGCGCCGAACCGCTTGACGATGTCGGTGGCGCGAAGGATTTCCGGGGCGTCGCTCATTTGGCCGCTCCGGTGCGCCGCAGCCTCGTCACGTGGATGTTGAACAGCATGGCGCCCAGGATCGCCGCCCCGAGGATGGTCGGGAACACGAAGGCGTTGGTGCCGATCATGGTCAGGCCGTCCTGCAACAGCCCGAGCACGAGTGCGCCGATCAGGCCGCCGACGATGGTGCCGGAACCACCGGCCAGGGGCGTGCCACCGATCACCCCGGCGGCGACCGCGAGGAACATGAGGTTGGAGCCGCCCGCCTGCGGATCGGCCGAGGAGATGCGGTAGCCTTCCAGGATGCCGGTGAACCCGGCCAGCACGCCGACCAGGATGAAGTTACCGATCTTCAGCCGGTCGACGTTGATCCCGGCCTCACTGGCGCCGAGCGGGTTGGCGCCGGCGGCGATGGTGTGCAGCCCCCAGCGGGTGTGTTTCAGGACGATGTGCATGACCGCCACGATCGCGATGGCCCACAGGATGGTGCTGTAGCCCCAGTTGCCGAACCACGCGGCGAAAACCTCGCTGCCGGGTGGCGAGACCGGGCTGCCGCGCGACATGGTCAGGGTGATGCCGTTGAGCAGGAACATGGTGCCGAGCGTGGTGACGAATGACGGCACCCGCAGCTTGACGGTAACCAGACCGTTGACCAGCCCGACCAGGCCGCTGGCCAGCAGCGCCAGAGGCAGCGCCGCCGCCACCGGAACCCCGGCGTTGACGGCCAGGTACATGATGAACGGCGCGAAAGCGAAGACCATGCCGGCGGAGAGGTCGATCTCTCCGCCGATCATCAGCATGATCTCGCCACAGGCGATGATGGTCCAGGGCGCGATGAACTGCGACAGGTTCTCCAGGCTCGGCGAGGTGGTCAGGAAGTCGGGGTTGCGATACTCGAAGTAGATCGCGAGGATCGCCGCCACCACCAGGATGCTGGCTTCCCGCGCGCGCAGGAAGCTCTGGAACATCCCTGGCGCCCGGTCCGCCGGCTGGCTGGCCACCGCCCCTGGCCCGCTCATCGCGGCGGTTCAGATTGCGCCGGTGCGGGGAACGATCTGCGCCTTCTCGGAGTCACCTTCGAAGCGCGTCTTGGTCGCCAGATAGGTGCCGACGCTCTCCTTGGTGACAAACTTCAGGCCGGTGTTGGTCTCCGCCGGGCCGGACAGGCCGCCGGAGGCGAGGAAGGTGAACATCTGCATGGCGGTGTAGAAGCCCTGCAGGTACGGCTGC
>JAYTQW010000453.1:0-3603 GCA_043746535.1 Rhodospirillales bacterium | reverse complement strand
CCGCGCGAGATGACGTTCCGCCAGCCGGGGCGGCACGAGGCCATCCAGGAGGCCATCCAGGCCGCGCGAGGGCGACAGGACACGCCGGAATGGCGGGCGCTCCATGGGGTGCGCGCCGGGATCGAGGGCTGCCTGTCGCAGGGCGTGCGCGTCTGTGGGCTGCGCCGCTCACGCCATGTCGGACTTGCCAAAACCCACCCGCGGCACATCGCAACCGCAGCAGCCCTGAACGTCGTGCGGATCAACTCCTGGATGCGGGGCGAAGCACGCGCAGCGACACGGACTTCACGCCTGGTCTGCCTCATGGCTGCCTGAAACAGGCGGCTCGTGAATTCGCCAACGGTATCAGCCTGCTAGTGGAACCCCATCCTCCGTCGATACGCGGGCATAACCGATCAATACGCCTGCGCCGGCATCAGGCAGGGCCGGGGAAGAAGAAACGCGACGTTTCGTGTCGGAAGCTATATCTGATTTTCACATTGGCACGATGGTTTCGCAACACAGTTCCGGCACGATTATGGGCCTGAAAAGCAGCCGTGCGGACGACGAGCGCCTATCGTGCCGCAAACCCTGGTTTGTGGGACGGTTTCTTCCAAAAAGCCCATTGTCGCTGACAGCCGACCCCATCCTCGTCACTCTAAGATTGTTGACCACGCGTGCTGACCAACGATGTGGATCGGCAGATGGCGCTGGAGAGAGGCAAGAGCGGCCAAGGAGTTGCAGGCAGTACAGCGATTTAACTTTTCGTAACAGACCTTGGCCGTGCTGCGGAAACAGCCTAATCAACCTTGATGTCCGGCCGCGTCAAAACTTTTATGTTGGTGGCTCTTCTCGCGCTTGGGCTGATAGTCCAAGGCCCGGTGCTGCCAGCCTCGGCGGCAGCGAGCGGGTCTTCGAACGGCACGTGCCCGATCGGTGATTGTTCGAAACCGGGTATGGATCATCACCTGATGGGGGCTGCCTGTCAGATGACTTGCCCCGTGCCCGCCGTACTTCCCACCCTCGTCTCACTGACGTTCGTGAGTCCGCCGCCCGCGCAGTTCGCGGTGCGTGACGTGGCCTTGTCGGCTGGTCTGATCCGGACCCCCGACCCTTTCCCACTCAGACCCACCCTGCACGCTTAACCTGCGGCTTGTGCGAGCCGGCGGGTTCGGACTTGTGACTGCCATTTGGCGGCACGAGTCCAGACGATGTTGGGAAAACCTGCCTTCGTGATCCGGACCGGATTCCGCCGCAGACCAAACGTCAGGTGAACTGTTTGCAGCTGCCGGGGGGCACATCGCCGCTGCCGGCCTGCATCCGGGGTGTAAGCGCAAGGCCGGCGGCAGCCGGCAAGCGCCAGCACCAAGCCTGACGACAGCCTGTGGGCCGAGTTCTTCCATGCCGGGCGAAGAACGTGAGGAATGTCATGAACACTCTTGAGAAAAGTGGCGGCGGCTACGGGACGACTGCGCCCGTCGGCAATCCCCTGAATGTGACCCATGCTGGCGGCGATTGCTGCGGGCCGGCGATGCCCGCCCGGGGCGTCGCCAGGTTTGTGCCGGCTTGGCTTGGCGGCAGCCGGGGGATGATCCTGGCCGCCGTCGCGATTGTCGCCATCGGCTTGGCGCTCGGCTGGCCGACGGTCGTGGCACTGGGTGTGGCGCCCATCCTGCTCTCGGTGCTGCCGTGCGCGGTGATGTGCGCGCTCGGCCTTTGCATGATGGGCAAGGGATGGCAGCCCAACCCGCCACAGGATTTCGCGTTCCAGGCACCGCCGGGAGATCGGACCACCGCCCTGGCTTCGGCTGAGGAGGCGGCACTCGCTCCGTCGCCGAATGCCCATGGGCGCGAGCCGGCAAGGCTCTCCTGACCCTTTCAGTCGGGTAATCACCGAGTTCCACTCCAAGGACAAAGACATGACTTCGAAACTGGTTACGACACTCGCGGCCGTTGTGTTCGCGGGCGGCCTCGCTTCCGCCGCTCGTGCCGCCGACACCGGCCCGGGTGTGCCGCCGCCGCCCGCGGCGCAAGGCCCGGCGACGATGGGCAATGACGCCATGATGGGCAGCGCCGGCAAGCCTGGCCCGCAAGATCACGGCATGGCGGCCGGGGGTCAGATGGGCGGAGGCATGATGCCGATGCCCGACATGATGGCCATGATGGCCATGATGAACAACCAGAAGTCGGATGCGCCGGATCTCGAGCGCATGGGCACGATGTTGCAGACGAACATGATGCTCGAGATGAACATGATGATGCAGCTCAACATGATGCGGATGATGAACACGATGATGGGCGAGATGCGTCACGGCGGCGGGCATCACGGGATGATGGACGGCGCCGGCAAAGCGCCGCCGGCGTCCGCCACGCCGCAAGGCGCGGTCCCGCCGGGTTAGTTCCGCCCTGCTGTCCGGCGGCCAGTCTCGTGCCTGGCCGCCGGGCTCCTCTTACCTCGCGCTTCAGGCGAGGCTCAGCCCGCTGCCAACGGAGACGATGCAGATGTCATCCATGCCTGTCCTGGCCGTCCCCCGCCGGCGCTTCTTACTGGCGGGGGCCGGCTGCGTCGCCACCGGCTTTTCGGGCCGAGCCACCGCCGCAGCCGGGTTGGCCATCGGCGAACCCGATGCCCTTGCGACGACGCTGCGCCCAGGGTCCGCCCAAATTCGACTGCTGGGCGAGGCATCGCCGGCCGCCGCAGTCTGGACCTACGACGGCGTCGAGCCCGGACCCGCGCTGCGGCTGCGGCAAAGCGCGCCGTTCCGCGCCACGGTCGAGAACCGGCTGGCCGAGTCCACCACCGTGCACTGGCATGGCATCCGCCTGCCGAACGCGATGGACGGCGTGCCCGGCCTGACCCAGCCGACCATCCCGCCCGGCGGGCGTTTCGACTATGCCTTCACCCCGCCCGATGCCGGCACCTTCTGGTACCACTCGCATGACGACAGCCTGGTGCAGATGGGCCGCGGCCTGGCCGGCGCCCTCATCGTCGAGGAGCGTGAGCCGCCCGTGGTCGACCGCGACCTGATCTGGACCCTCCAGGACTGGCGGCTCGGCGACGATGCCCAGATCGCGCCCGGCTTCCACAGCCCGATGGAGTCGGCGATGAACGGCCGCGTCGGCAACACCGTCACCATCAACGGCACGCTTCCCACCGCCGTCGGCGTCCGAACCGGCGAGCGGATCCGGCTGCGAATGCTCAACGCCGCCATCGCCCGGTTCATGTCGCTGCGCTTCGAGGGGCACCGTCCGGTGATCGTCGCCCTGGACGGCCAGCCCTGCGAGCCGCACGAGCCGGCGGACGGCCGCATCCTGCTCGGCCCCGCCATGCGCGCCGACGTGATGCTCGACATGCAGGGCGAGCCTGGCCGCACGTATGAAGTGGTCGACGATTTCTACGGCCAACTCTCCTACACGCTGGTCCACCTGCGCTACGACAAGGCGGCGCCGTTGCGGGCGCATCCGTCGGATGCGGCGCTGCGCCTGCCGCCCAACCCATTGCCACGGCCCGATCTGGCGCAGGCCGTCGTGCAGGAGGTGGCGTTGCAAGGCGGCATGATGGGCGGCGGCGGTCTGGCCGGTCTCGGCGGCCAGATGGGCGGCATGATGGGCATGGGCGGCGCA
>JAYTQW010000452.1:0-3471 GCA_043746535.1 Rhodospirillales bacterium | reverse complement strand
AGGCTTCGCCTGGCTGGCCCGCCTCACCCCCGGCATCCTGCCCCTGCGCAGTCAGGTGTGCCACCTGCTGGGCGACCCCGAGCTTGCGGCCTTGCTGGCGGCTACCCCGCAGGCGGGGCGCATCCTGCGCCCGCTGTGCCGCATGCTGGGCATCGAGGCCGGGCCGGACTTCCCACAGGCGTTGTTCCAGCGACCGGAGCCGCCGCCACCGCCCGACCCACCATCGCCTGACCCACAGCCATCGCCTGCCCTGGCGCTGCCTGCTGCGCAGGCGCGCGCGGCAGCGCCGCCGGCACCGGAACCGCTGCCTTCCTCGCGGCCACTGCCCAGGCGCCGCGCCCGACCCCGCGTGCCCGCCTTCGGCGCGGCCCTGGCATAAGCCGGCCTACGCACGCCTATGATGTTACGATATCAAAACATACAGCGCTGCTGCGCCAACGGTGCATACGCACCTAACCAGTCAGAGTTTTTTGGTTCTTTTTTGCAAAAAAGAACTGCTTGCCTAGCCTTCCTGAAAAGTCACCATCACGCTGGATCGCCATTGGATGCCTGGAGCGAGTAGGCCAGCGGCAGCCATTGCCGGTCCGGCCAGCGGTACAGTCCGTCCGCGTCCGCCACCAGGCAGCGGAACATCCGCCATGGCAGGCGCGGATGCTCGTGCAGCCAGTCGAGCGCGAGACCGGCGGCCTGCAACGCCGCCAGCATCTCGGCGATCCCATGCATCCACGCGCGCTGCTCCGAGTGCTGTAGCCGGGCGTCCGGGTCGGCGTAGTCGCGGTTGTCGTTCAGCGACAGCATTCCAGCGCCGAAATAGGGCGCGAAGAACGCCGGCATCGCGTCATCGTCGGTGGCGTCCTCGAACACCAGCGCCGCCGGATGCCCATCGGCAAAGTACAGCCGTCCGCCCGGCCGCAGGAAATGCGCCACCACCCGCGCCCAGCCGGGCAGGTCCGGCAGCCAGCCGGTGGTGCCCCAGGTCACAAACACCAGGTCGAACGAGGCGGGCTCGGCCAGCGCGTCCGGCGCGGCATACACGTCCGCCTCGATGAACCGCGCCCGATGCTCCAGGCCCAGTTCTCGCGCCAGGCCGCGCGCCGCCGCGATGGCCGGCGGCGAGAAGTCGATGCCGACCACGGTCGCGCCCTGTTGCGCCAGGATCAGCGAGTCTCGCCCGAAATGGCATTGCAGATGCAGGATATTCAGCCCTGCGACATCGCCCAGCTCGGCCGCCTCGATCGCGTGCAGCGCGCCCTGCCCGGCCCGCAGCGGCGTGAGGTCGTATGACGGCGCCTTCAGGTGCAATGGCACCCGCTCGTCCCAGTTGGCCCGGTTGACCTCCCGCCAGTCACTCACACCGCCTCACCCTCGTCCACGGCGCGCAGGAACGCCGCCGCGTGGGAGCGTAGCGCGTCCTGCCGCGCCGGCGCCATCCGCTGCCAGGTCCGCAGCGGCATCGCCATGCGGTTGTTGCCGGCGAAGCGGTCCTCATGCCGGGCAATGAAATCCCAATACAACGCATTGAACGGGCAGGCTTTCGGGCCGGTGGCGTCCTTCACGTCGTAATAGCAGTTGCCGCAATAGTCGCTCATGCGGTTGATGTAGGCGCCCGACGCCGCGTAGGGCTTGGAGCCGACGATGCCGCCATCGGCGAACAGTGCCATGCCGCGCGTGTTGGGCAGTTCCACCCATTCGTAGGCGTCGGCGTACACGACCATGTACCACTCATCGACATCGTCGGGGTGCAGCCCGGCCAGCAACGCGAAGTTGCCGGTGATCATCAGCCGCTGGATGTGGTGGGCATAGGCGTGCTCGCGGGTCTGCTTCACCGCGTCGGCGACGCAGTGCATCCGCGTCTCGCCCGACCAGTAGAACCATGGCAGCCGCCGCGTCGCCGACAGCGCGTTGAGCTGGGCGTATTCCGGCATCTTCAGCCAGTAGATGCCCCGGATGTACTCGCGCCAGCCGAGCACCTGGCGCACGAACCCCTCGACCGCGTTCAGCGGAGCCGCGCCCGCCCGGTATGCCGCCTCGGCCGCCCGGCAGACCGCCAGCGGCTGCAACAGGCCGAGGTTGAGCGAGGTCGAGACCAGGGCGTGGAACAGGCTCGGCTCATCCCGCTTCATGGCGTCCTGCCAGTCGCCGAACTGCGCCAGCCGGTACAGCACGAAGTCGGCCAGCATCGCCTCCGCCTCGGCGGCCGTCACCGGCCAGGCGAACCCGTCCGGGCTGCCGAAATGTTCGGGGAAGTGCGTGGAGACCAGCGCCATCACCTCCTGCGTCACCGCGTCGGGCGTGAAGCGCGGCACCTGCGGCAGCACGGTCCGCAACGGCAGCCGCTTGCGGTTCTCGGCGTCGTAGTTCCAGCGGCCGCCCTCCGGCGTGTCGTCCCGCTCCATCAGCAGGCTGTGGCGGCGGCGCATCTCGCGGTAGAAGAACTCCATCCGCAGCGATTGCCGGTCTCCGGCCCAGGCGCGGAACTCGCGCGTCGAACACAGGAAGCGGTCGTCCTCGCGCAGTTCGACGACGCATCCGGCCGCCTCGCCCCAACTGCGCATGTCGGTCAGCACGCGCCACTCCGACGCCTCGGTGGCGACGATGGCGCTGGCCTGGTGCCGCGCCGCCGCACGCGCGACCTCGCCGCGAAAGCTGCCGGTGTTGCCCGGATCGTCCAGCCGCACGTAGTCCACCACCAGCCCGCGCCCGGCCAGCTCGGCGGCGAAGTGGCGCATCGCCGACAGCACCAGCACGATCTTCTTGGCGTGGTGGCGGACATAAGTGCATTCGCCCATCACCTCCGCCATCAGCACCACGTCGCCGGGCACGGCGTCGCGCAGCGATGACAGCGCGTGCGTCACCTGGTCGCCCAGCACGATCCGCAACACGGTCATGGGTTCAGCCCTTGCCGCGCAGGGTGGAGCGGCCGCCATCGACCGCGATCACCTGCCCGGTGATCCAGCCGGCCTCGGGCGACAGCAGGAACGCCGCCATCGCGGCGATGTCGCCCGCCTCGCCCAGGCGCGGGATCGGGTGCTGGGCCGCGATCGCGCGCGCCATGGCCGCGTTCTCGGTCAAGGGCGCCGCGATTGCGGTGCGGGTCAGGCTGGGGGCGATGGCGTTCACCCGCACCGACGGCGCCAACTCGGCGGCCAGCGAGACCGTCAGCCCCTCCACCGCGCCCTTCGCCGCCGCGATGACGGTGTGGTTGGGGAAGCCGGCGCGCGCCGCTACCGTGCTGAACAGCACCACGCTGCCGCCGGCGGCGCGCAATGCGCCCTGTGCCGCGCCCACCGCCAGCGCCGCGCCGACCGCGTTCAGGCGGAACGCATCGACGAAGTCGGCCACCGTCGCGCGGGCGAGCGGCTTCATCACGATGGAGCCGACGCAGTACGCCAGCCCGGCCACGCGCGGGCCGGCCAGGGCCACGGCCTCGGCCAGCGCCTCCGGGTCCATCGCGTCGGCCACCGCGTGGCT
>JAYTQW010000451.1:0-2435 GCA_043746535.1 Rhodospirillales bacterium | reverse complement strand
TGGCGGTGGCGCGCGCGTTCGGCGTGCCGGCCAGCGTGGTCGACCACCGCCCATGGCGCGGCGACCGCGCCGGCCACGAGGCGGCGATCGTGGCGGCGCTGGCGGCGGACGGCGTGGAGCTGGTCTGCCTCGCCGGCTACATGCGGCTGCTGACGCCGCTGCTGGTAGGGCATTTCGCAGGCCGGATGCTCAACATCCACCCCAGCCTGCTGCCCGCCTTCCCCGGCCTGCGCACACATGAGCGGGCGCTGGCGGCGGGGGTGAAGCTGCACGGCTGCACCGTGCATCTGGTCACCGAGGGCATGGACGAAGGCCCGATCCTGGCGCAGGCGGCGGTCCCCGTCCTTGTCGGCGACACGCCCGAAACCCTGGCGGCGCGGGTGCTGGCGCAGGAGCACGCGCTGTATCCGACGGCGCTGGCGCAACGCGCGTGGGCGCTGCCCGACCGTGGCGCGGCGGCGGAGGCGTGCCTGTGCAACCCCTTGCCTCCACAGCCCCAATTCCCTTAAAACAGCGCATGGCTCAGATACCGACCACCACCACGCCGCTGCCCGCCGTGACCGAGGACGCTTTCCTGGCCGACCGCCAGGCGTTCTGGGGCACCTTCACCGGCTTCACCACGGGCGCCGCCATCGCCATCGTGGTGCTGCTGGTGCTGATGGTCGTGTTCCTGGTCTAGTCAGCCGTATTCGGCTTCATGGTCTAGTCAGCCGTATTCGGCCCATTGCAGCCCGTAATACATCGCGAACAGCGCGGTCAGCGACACCGCGTACAATCCCGTCACCGAGGCCGCGCGGCGCAGGCCGCCAGTGTCGGCGATCCCCAGCAGGCGCGGCCACGGCGAGGCGCCGCGCAGGCACACCACGGCCAGGATGCCGATGATCGGCATATGGCCGGTAGTGTCCAGATGGCCGAACTCGGGGATGGCGGCCAGGAAGATCGCGGCATAGGCGGCAGCGCCGAAGCGCACCAGACCCCGCCCGGTCATCAGGTAGAACGCCAGCGTGAACTCGACGAAGCCTGCCACCACGATGACGAAGCCCGGTGGGAAGCCGAACGTCAGGTCCGGATGTCCGGCAATCACGAACAGCGTCCATTCCGGATAGACGAGCTTCTCGACCGCCGTCCACATCAGGCTGAACGCCAGCGACCCCGCCAGCAGCGGCACCCGCCACCGCCGCGCCCGCTGGGTATCGATCGTGGTCAGCGCCAGGTAGGCCGCAAGGCCGGGAAAGAACACATAGTCGGTCATGTGGAACACGCCGAACTGGGTGATCCCGTAGCCGTACAGCACCCCGATCCCGGCGGCGGCCACGATGCAGGTCCGCCGCCAGCCTGTCGCGAGCGCCACGGCGAACTGCACCGCGCCGATCCAGCCGGTGCTGGCCATGAGCTCGGGTGTCAGCAGGGAGTCTCCGTGCTCCCACGACACCACCGCGCCCTTGTTCCACAGCAGCAGAAAGTAGGCGCCAACCGCAAGGCGGACCAGCTTCTCCTCGGTCGCGGCGTGCAGCCGCCCACTGGAGGCCAGCCGTGGCCAGCGCCGCGCCACCGCGCCGTCGAGCAGGAAGCCCGCGAACACCAGCGCCACGAACGCCGCGCAGACGAGCGCGAACAGCGGCGTCACCACCTGCCCCAGGGCAATAGGCGGCCGGGTCACGTCGGCGATCGCGGAAAACCATTTGACGTGGGCGGAGGCCTGCGCCGGCAGCAGCAGGACGGCCGACACGGCAATCCAGCCGAAACAAGCCGCGGGCCGGCAAAGCCGCTGTTGGGTCGACCCCATATGAACCCCGCATCCTGTGGCCATGCGGCAGGGTTACGGCCCGGCGTCGGGTGTGGATGCGGCAGCGGCCGTCAGCTTGCGTCGTTTACCGAGGCCAACTGACTGGCAAGATTAGGTTTTTGGTTCGATCATCCAACGATCTCCGTCTGCGCGAAGAAGAACGCGATCTCCGTCGCGGCGTTCTCGGCGCTGTCCGAGCCATGCACCGAATTCGCCTCGATGCTCTCGGCGAAGGCGGCGCGGATGGTGCCGGCGGTGGCCTTGGCGGGGTCGGTGGCGCCCATGATCTCGCGATTCTTCAGCACCGCGCCCTCGCCCTCCAGCACCTGGAGCACCACCGGGCCGGAGGTCATGAACGTCACCAGGTCGCGGAAGAAGCCGCGCTCGCGGTGGACGCCATAGAAATCCTCGGCCTGCCCGGTGGTCAGGTGGACCCGCCTTTGCGCCACGATGCGCAGGCCGGCCTCCTCGAACTTGGCGTTAATCTGGCCGGTCAGGTTGCGCCGCGTGGCGTCGGGCTTCAGGATGGACAGCGTGCGCTCGGTTGCCATGACGGCCCCTCGTGGTTGGATGATGGCGGCGTTATAGGCAGAGGCCCCGCTTCCTGACCAGAGAGAGGCCCGGATCAGAGAGGCCCTGACCAGGGAGG
>JAYTQW010000450.1:0-4832 GCA_043746535.1 Rhodospirillales bacterium | reverse complement strand
GGCACCGTGGTCGCGGCGGCGTCCGAACCCGGGCGCGTGGTCACCAACGGCATGAGCCAGTATTCGCGCAACGAGCGCAACGCCAATGCCGGCATCGTGGTCGGCATCACCCCCGCCGATTATCCTGGCGGCGCCTTGGCCGGCATCGCCTTCCAGCGCCATTGGGAGGAGCGGGCGTTCGTGGCCGGCGGCCAGAGCTATGCCGCGCCCGCGCAGCGTGTCGGCGATTTCCTGGCCGGGCGGCCCTCCGTCGCCCTCGGCGCGGTGGTGCCGTCATACCAGCCGGGGGTGACGCTGACCGACCTGTCCACCTGCCTGCCCGACTACGCCATCGCCGCAATCCGCGAGGCGTTGCCGGTGTTCGACCGCCAGATACGCGGCTTCGCCATGGACGACGCGGTGCTGACCGGGGTGGAGACGCGCACCTCCTCGCCGCTGCGCATCGGACGCGGGCAGGACTTCCAAAGCCTGAACACGCCCGGCCTGTATCCTGCCGGCGAGGGTGCGGGTTATGCCGGCGGTATCCTGTCGGCGGGCGTGGACGGCATCCGCGTGGCCGAGGCGGTGGCGCGCAGCATGGTGGCGTCGGTCGCAGCGCGGGCGGCGTAGCGCAACAGGCTGCCCCGCGCCCGCGCCGCATCGCGCCCAAGCGCCAGCAACGCGCCGACCTGTCCCGGCTGGCGCAGCACCGAACCCAGCACGCGCCACAGCCCAATGGCGCCGGACTGGTCGAGGGCGAGCACCGCACCCGGCGGCAACGACCGCTTCGCCGGATCGCACACCGCCCGGACCACCGCAAACGGCAGCCCACGCTCGGCGGCGACGCGCGCGACGGCCCCGCTTTCCAGATCGATGCCGTCCGCCCCCGTACGCCGCCACAGCGCCGCTTTTTCCGCCGCCGTGACGACGACGCCTGCGCCGGCAAACAGCCGCCCGTGCGGCGTGCCGGCGATCAGGGCGGGATCGGTGAAATACAGCGTGTCGTCGTCCAGCACTTCGACCGGCAGCAACAGCTTGCCCGCACGCAGCGCCGGATCGAGGCCACCGGCCAGGCCGAAACTGAGCAGGGCGGTGGCACCGTCCGCCACCAGCCGCCGTGCCGCCGCCTCGGCGCCCGCAGGCATCCCGCCGCCGGTCGCCACCTGCCCGATCCGCCGGGCAATGCGGGCCTCGGCGGCCAGGCCGACCACGACGCCGAGCCGCATCACCCGAACATCCGCGCCAGAGTGCGTGCCCAGGCCATGCGTGGCTGCGGCTGCGGCCACGCCAACGCCCGTAGCTCGCGCACCCGCGCCACCACGGCGTCGACATCGACCTCCCACTCGCGGAAATCAGACGCTTCCTCGCCGGTGCTGACACCAGTGCTGGAGAAGGCGTCGGCCCAGTGATCGAGGTCCATCAGCGCCGCCAGCGTGTGAAAACAGGCATTGGCGTAGTGCGCCGGCAGCAACTCATAGACCAGGGTTCCCGGCTCGCACACGGCGATGTTGCTGAGGCCCGCGCCATGCGGCCCCACCACCAGCCGTGCGTCGCGGAACGCCTGTAGTTGGGCGGCCAAGGGGAGTTCGCCGGGAACCACGATGCGAAAGTCCATGGCACGGAGCCGCTCGATCAGCGCGGCCTCGTTGCGCATGTGCCGCGCCGTGGCGTCGGTGCGGGCGACGTAGAGGCAGTCCCGCGCACCGGGCCGGCGCGGCAGGGCGTCGCGCAGGCGTGCGAGCGTCGCGCGCACGGCGCCGTTCAGCGCGAAGGCGACGGTGCCGTTGAGGACCTCGCAATACACCGCGTGCGGTAGCCGGTACTGGCGGTCCCAGCCCAGCGGCAGGTGCGGCGCGCCGTGATGGCCGAGCAGGTCGAGCGAGGCCTGCTGCCAGGCATGATGCACCGGCTGCAGGGCGACCATGCCGCCGTGCACGCGCCGCACCGCGTCGATCGCCGGCAATGCCTGGATCAACCAGTGATAGTAGTTGTTCGGCAACGAGTTGGCGCCGATCAACACCGGCGCCGGATCGGTCACCTCGATCAGCAACGCCGGGTCGACGGTCAACGCCCGCCGCACCGTGTCGTCGATCAGGTAGCATGTCTCCGTAATTCGCCGCCCGTCGGACAGGAGCACCATCGTCCGGCAGTCCAGCGTCACGTCGCGCAGGTGGAACAGTCGCACCGGGCACGGCGGTGGCTTGCGCGTCAAGAACGGGTTGGCCGCCTGCCCGTGCCGTGCCACGCGCAGCGGCCGGCGCGGACGGCCGAGCGGCGGATCGTCGGCGGCCAGGGAGGTGACGGCAAAGGCGACATCCTGGATACTGACCTCGTCCATCCGCGCTCCCGGTCCGGCGTCGCTGCCTAACAGACGCGCCCGGGAATGCAAACGCGACGGCGTTGCCACGTTGCAGCCATGGCTCGCCCCGCCCCGCCAACATCGCCACTTGGAAATTTCGGGAGAAAACACATGGAATACCGCCCGCTCGGCCGCTCCGGCCTCAAGGTATCGGTGCTCACCCTCGGCACCATGACCTTCGGCGGCAAGGGCAATTTCGCCCATGTCGGCGATACCGACGTGGCCGGGGCCACCCGCATGGTCGATCTCTGCCTCGACGCCGGGGTCAACCTGATCGACACCGCCGACGTGTACTCGTCCGGCGTGTCGGAGGAGATTGTCGGCCAGGCAATCAAGGGCAAGCGCGACCGCGCGCTGATCGCCACCAAGGCGCGCTTCCCGATGGGACAGGGGCCGAACGACGCCGGCCTGTCGCGCCATCACCTCATCCGCGCCTGCGAGGCCAGCCTGAAGCGGCTCGGGATCGAGCATATCGACCTGTACCAGGTGCATCAGTGGGACGGCATCACCCCCGTGGAGGAGATCATGGCGGCGCTGGAATCGCTGATCGCCGCCGGCAAGGTGCGCTACATCGGCGCGTCCAACTTCTCCGGCTGGCACCTGATGAAGGCGCTGGCCGCCGCCGACCGCTGGGGTGGAGCGCGCTTCGTCAGCCAGCAGATCCACTACACGCTAGAGGCGCGCGAGGCGGAGTACGAGCTGGTGCCGATATCGCTGGACCAGGGCCTCGGCATCCTGGTGTGGAGTCCGCTGGCCGGCGGCCTGCTGTCGGGCAAGTACCGGCGCGGCCAGACGCCGCCGGACGGCTCGCGCCGGCTGACCGACTGGAAGGAGCCGCCGATCCGCGACGAGGAACGGCTGTACGACATCGTCGACGTGGTGGTGGAAGTGGCCGAGGCGCATGGCGTATCCGGCGCCGAGGTGTCGCTGGCGTGGCTGCTGCGTCGCCCCGCCGTGGCCTCGCTGGTGATCGGCGCCCGCACCGAGGCGCAGTTGCAGTCCAACCTGAAGGCGGCGGAACTGGTGTTGAGCGACGCCGACATGGACAAGCTGAACAAGGTCAGCCTGCCTCCGCTGCTGTACCCGTACTGGCATCAGGCACAGACCGCGCGCGACCGGCTGGGGGCGGCGGACCTGTCGTTGCTGGCGCCGTTCCTGTCAGCTCGCTGACGCGACCACATGCTCGGCGAGCGCCAGGGCCGAGGTCAGCCCTGGCGACTCGATGCCGAACAGGTTGACCAGCCCGGCCATGCCATGCGTGGCCGGACCCTGGACCACGAAATCCTGCGCCGGCGCGCCGGGCAGGGTGATCTTTGGCCGGATGCCGCTGTAGCCGGGGGCCAGCGACGCATCCGGCAGGCCCGGCCAGTAGCGGCGGATCGCCTCGTAGAAGCCGTCGGCGCGCGCCGGGTCCACGGTGTAGTCGAGCGTCTCGACCCATTCCACGTCCGGCCCGAACCGCGCCTGCCCACCCAGGTCCAGGGTCAGATGCACGCCCAGGCCACCCGGCACCGGCACCGGGTAGATCAGCCGCGCGAACGGCGCCCGGCCGGTCAGGGTGAAGTAGTTGCCCTTGGCGTAGTACTGCGTCGGCACAAGCTGGCTCGGCATCCCCTCGATCCGCCGCGCCAGTGCCGGCGCGTGCAGCCCGGCGGCGTTGACGACCAGGCCGGCATGCAGCCGCATCGGCTCGTCGCCGCCGACCTCCAGCTCCATCCCGTCCCACACCGCGCGCCCGGACCGGACCGGGCTGTGGAACGCGATCATCGCCCCCGCCGCCTCGGCATCGCCCTGCAACGCCAGCATGAAGCTGTGGCTGTCGAGGATGCCGGTCTCGGGGGACAACAGCGCTGCGGTGCAGGTCAGGTTCGGCTCCATCGCCCGCGCCTCGGCGGCCGAGAGCAGGCGCATCCCCTCTACCCCGTTCGCCTCGGCACGGGCCTGGATCGCATCCAGCCGCTCGGCCTCCGCCGCATCGGTGGCGACAATCAGCTTGCCGCAACGCTGGGCGGCGACGCCATGCGCCGCGCAGTAGTCGTAGAGCATCCGGCGGCCGGCGACGCACAGCCGCGCCATCAGGCTGCCATGCGGGTAGTAGATGCCGGCGTGGATGACCTCGCTGTTGCGGCTGGAGGTCTCGGTGCCGATCGCCTCGGCCGCCTCCAGCACGATCACCTCGCGCCCGGCCAGCGCGAAGGCGCGCGCCACCGCCAGCCCGACCACGCCGGCGCCGACCACGACGCAATCGATCCGCTCGGTCACTCGGCCCGTATCCGCCCATCGGTGCGCGCCCGCAGCGGCGAGGCGGCATTCAGTGCGCGCGACACCACCACGTCCAGCCCCGGCCCGGCGTCGTACGGGTCGATCGCGGCCGATCTCATCACCTCGTAGCCGTCGCCGCCGTTGCGGACGAAGTCGTTGGTGACGACCAGATAGCGCCGCGCGGGGTCGAGCGGCGCGTAGGTTCCGTCCGGCCGACGCAGCTCGACCACGC
>JAYTQW010000449.1:0-12398 GCA_043746535.1 Rhodospirillales bacterium | reverse complement strand
TCCGGCAGGGCGGCGATGAACGCTGCGGCGGCGGCGGCCTCGGCGGCGGCGGCCACCTCGGCGTCGCTGGCGTCCGGCCGGCCAAGCCGGATGTTCGCGGCGATGCTGTCGTCGAACAGCAGCGTGTCCTGGCCGACATAGGCGATGGCGGCGCGCAGGCTGGACAAGGTGGTGGCGCGCACATCGATGCCGTCGATCGACACCTGCCCGGCGAGCGCGTCCTGCAAACGCGGGATCAATGCCAACGCGGTGGACTTGCCGGCGCCGGACGGGCCGACCAGCGCCACGGTCAGGCCGGGGCGGGCCACGAAGGAGAGGCCGCGCAGGCCCATGCGCCCATCGGGATAGGCGAAGCTCACGTCCTCGAAGCGGATTTCGCCCGGACCGGGCGGCAGCGGGCGGGCGTCGGCGCGCTCGACGATGCCGGGCGGCTCGTCGGTGACCTCGAACACCCGCACCAGGCCAGCGAGGCCCTCCTGCAACGAGGCGTTCAGCGCTCCCAGGGCGCGCAACGGGCGGGCGGCGATCAGCAACGCGGTCACGAAGCCGGTGAAGTTGCCCAGGCTGCTGTCGCCGATGGCCGCGCGCCAGCCGGCGAAGCCGATCACCGCCGCGACCGCGGCGCCGCCCAGCACCTCCAGCAGCGGGTCGATGCGCGCACGGCTGCGGTTCATCGCCATCAGCGCGCGGTACAACCGGGCGAACGCCGCCTCCGCCCGCCGCGTCTCATGCGCCTCCAGCCGCCACGCGCGCACGGTGCGGGCCTGCGCGAAACTCTCGTTCAGCAGCGTCGCCGTCTCGCCCATGCGCTCCTGCATGCCGCCGCTGGCCCGCCGGATGCGCCTGCCGATGCGCTGGATCGGCAGCCCGGCAAGCGGGTACAGCGCGGCGGCGATCAGGCTCAGCTCCCAGTCGAGATACAGCATCGAGGCGACCAGACCGACGATGGTGACGCTGTCGGCGACGCCGTTGAGGGTGCGGGTCATCGCCTCGCGGATGGTGGCGGCGTCGGTGGTGAACCGCGCCGCCAGGGCGGCCGGGGCCTCCCGCTCGATGCGCGACAGGTCGGCGCGGACCAGTTGCGCGAACATGCGGTTCTGCAACCGCTGGATGACCAGCAGCACCAGTTTCTGCACCTGCACCGTCTGCACGTACTGCGTCAGCGCCTTGATGGCGGTGACGACCACGATCATCACCGGCACCTGATAGAGGATGCGCCGGTCCTTGTGCTCGAACATGTCGATCGCCTGGCGGATCAGCACCGGATACACCGCCTGCGTCGCCGCCATCAGCACGGTGAACACGATGATGACCACCAGCTTGCCGCGATGCTGGCGGATGTATTCGCGCCAGAGGCGGAGCACCAGGGCACGGGTGCCGTGCTCGGCCGACGGCGGGGCGATGGCGGCAGGCGGGCCGGCGGCAATGATCGGGATGGCATCCATGGCGCGGCTGTATCAGCCGGGAGGGCGCATCGCCAGCAGGTCGCCCGCGCCGGCCACGCAGCCGCCATCGAGCCAGGCCCGCCGCAACGCCGTCAGCGCCTGCCCGACCGCCGGGCCGGGCGGCATGCCGAGCGCCAGCAGGTCGCGGCCTTGCAGCGGGAACACCGGACGCGGCAGCGCCTCCAGCCGCGCGCGCCACGCCGCCGAACGGCCCGCCAGCCAGCCGCGCCTGACCAGGATCGCCGGTGCCGTATCGGCCAGTGCCCGCCGGAGGCCAGCGTCGCTGGCGGCCTCGTCCGGCACCTGGCCGCGCAGGTCGAGCAAGCCCTGCGCCTCCGCCGCCGACAACCGCAAGCGTGCCGCCATGGCCCCGGTCGGACCGGGCACCAGAGCCGCCAGGCGCAACAACGCTTCGGCGGGCGCCCCGGCGGCGACCACGGCGGCGAAGTGGGACAGGCCAGCGGCTTCCGGCAGGATGGCGGGCAGGATGCCGAGTTCGCGCATCAGCGTCAGCGCCGGCGCCGGGTCGGGCACGATCAGGATGCGTTTCAACTCGCTCCACACCCGTTCGGGCGATAGCTGGGCCAGGCCCGGAACGCCGCCGGCCAGGGCGGCGCGGGTTGGCGCGTCCGGGGCTGTGCGGCCATAGCGCGCCTGAAAGCGGAAGAAGCGCAGGACGCGCAGGTAGTCTTCGGCGATGCGCTGGGCGGCGTCGCCGACGAAGCGGACCCGGCCCACGGCGAGGTCTTCGCGTCCGCCGAACAGGTCGGACACGCCGCCGTCGCGGGTCATGGACATGGCGTTGATGGTGAAGTCGCGGCGCGCGGCGTCGGCGGCCCAGTCGTCGGTGAAGGCCACCACCGCGTGCCGCCCATCCGTCTCGAGATCCCGGCGCAACGTGGTGACCTCGAACGCGCGCCCGCCGCTGAGGGCGGTGACGGTGCCGTGCTCCAACCCGGTCGGGATCACCCGCAGGCCGCGCCCTTCCAGCGCCGCCGTCGCCATGTCCGGCGGCAGCGGTGTCGCGAGGTCGATGTCGGCGACCGGCAGGCCGGCCAGCGCGTCGCGTACGGCGCCGCCGACCACGCGGGCGCCCGGCAGCGCGTCCCAGACCGCCGCCAGCGCGGGATCGTCGAGGAACGCCGGCCTATCGCGCGGCATGGCCTTCGACGATGCGCCCATCCACCGTCGTCGCGGGCACGTAGGCGACGCCGCGCGGCAGTCTCTGGCTGATGCCGAACCATGCGGTCATCAGGCCCAGCGCCAGCACCGCCGCCATTGTCACCCACAGCAGGCGCTGCGCGCGCCGGCCCAGCAGCAGCCAGCCGCCGAACAGCAGGATGGGCGTCAGGAACAGCAGGACTTCGCTGATCCGCAGCATCAGGCCTCGCGCAACCGTGCCGCCAGATTGACCAGGATGGCGGCGGTGGCGCCCCAGATATGGTGCCGCGGGTGCGGCCAGACCCAGTACTCGCGCCGTTGCCCGCGCCAGATGGCGGCGTGACGCTGGGGTGCCTCGGGATCGAGCAGCACCGCCAGCGGCAACTCGAACACCTCGTCGACCTCGTGCGGCGAGGGCCGCAGTCCCAGCCCGTCCAGCGCCATGCCGTCCGGCAGCAGGCCAAGCACCGGCGTGATGCGGAACCCGGTGCCGGTGACGTAGTCGTCCAGCCGGCCGAGCACTTCGACATGGGCGGGGTCGAGCGCCACCTCCTCGCTGGCCTCGCGCAGCGCCGCCGCCTCCGCGCTGCCGTCGGTGGCGTCGATGCGCCCACCCGGAAAGCTGACCTGCCCGGCATGGGAGGACAGGTGCGCGCCGCGCCGGGTCAGCAGCACGCCAGGGGCCGGCCCCATGACGAACGGCACCAGCACGGCGGCGGCGATCAGGGGCCGGTCCGCGTCGATGCCGTCGCTGGTGTAGGGATCGCCAGGGACACGATTGGGCGCACGGCTGGCGGCGGCGCACAGGCGCCGGCGCAGGAATGCGGTGTCATGCGGGGCGCCGCCGGCGCGGGAGCCGGCGATGGCGAGACTCAATCCGCCTCCTGCCTGGACGCCAAGCCATCCAGGTCGTCCTCCAGCTCGGCCACCGGCAGGTCGCCGAGCGGAAAGAAGCACCCGCAACTCCATACGCCCAGCCGTTCCTGCCCATGCACCAGGCCAGGTTCCGCCAGGGCCACCAGTTCGTAGTAGGTGGCACGGTTGATCCGCGCCTCCACCGGCCAGTGCCCGGCGCCGGCGCGGACGCTGATGTATGGCGTCGGGTCGCAGGTGATGATGTCGTGGGCGATACGGATCGGATGCTCGCGGTCGGCACAGACGATCTGGTCGATGTTGGTGCGGAAGGTAAGCCGCTGGTCGGGACCGCAGCCGGCCCAGTCCATCTCCACGGCGATGAACGGCGCGTCCTCGACGACGATGCGCCCGCGCTCGACCGGGGTTTCCAGGAAGAACGCCCCCGCCGCGTCGCGCTTCAGGACGGAGCCGAACAGGCACACCAACTCCTTGCGTCCGATCGGGCTGCCACGGTACAGCCAGACGCCGTCGCGGCGGATGACGAAGGGCATGTCGCCGCAATCGACCGGCTGGCGCGGCGCCCCGGACTGAGACATGTCGGACTGGTGCGTATCGGACTGGTGCATGTCCGCCGGCAGGCGCGTCGCACGCGCCGGCCTGACCCGAGAAAGTGATGAACCGCCTGCGGAATTCGGGGGGCGGCTTTGAGGATCGGGCAAAATCAGGCGTTGGTTGTGCTGGTTCAAATTGCCGTCTCCGCGTCACGTCCGGCCCGGATGTGTGGGCCGGACTACGATATAGGGTGGCGCTCCGGGCGGATGAAGCCACGCGATGCGACTATCTAACGGTTCATCCATCCGGTGTGGTCGGATCTCGCATCCGACGCCGACTCTGCCACATAATAAAGATTGGTCCACATCCCGCGAGGCGCCGCGCATGCAAGCCGACCACCATATCCTTTCCGACATCGAGGCGCTCGGCGACCGCATGGCGCAGGTCCGCGTCCAGGTCAGCCGCGCCATCATCGGGCAGGCGGAGGTGATCGAGCAGGCGCTGGTGACGCTGCTGGCGGGCGGCCACATGCTGCTGGTCGGCGTGCCGGGCCTGGGCAAGTCGCGGCTGGTGGAGACGCTGGCGGTGGTGCTGGGGCTGGGCACGCGCCGGGTGCAGTTCACCCCCGACCTGATGCCGGCCGATATCCTGGGCAGCGAGATACTGGACGACGACGCGGCCGGGCGGCGGTTCCGCTTCCTGCCCGGCCCGGTGTTCTGCCAGTTGCTGATGGCCGATGAGATCAACCGCGCCAGCCCGCGCACCCAGTCGGCGCTGTTGCAGGCGATGCAGGAGGGCCGCGTCGCCATCGGCGGCCACGAGCACCCGTTGCCGCGCCCGTTCCATGTGCTGGCGACGCAGAACCCGATCGAGCAGGAGGGCACCTACCCGCTGCCGGAGGCGCAGCTCGACCGCTTCCTGATGGAGATCCAGGTGCGCTACCCCAGCCTTGCGGAGGAGCGGACCATGCTGCTGGCCACCACCGGCGCCGCACAGGAGCCGCCGCAACAGGCGATGAGTGCCGCCGAGCTGATGGCGGCGCAGGCGCTGATCCGCGGCGTGCCGGTCGGCGAGCGGGTGGTGGAGGCCATCCTGGAACTGGTCCGCCGCACCCGCCCGGAGGGCAGCGACGACGCGGCGGTGGCGCAGCACGTCGCCTGGGGCGCCGGACCCCGGGCCGCGCAGGCGCTGATGCTGGCGACGCGGGCGCGGGCAATCCTCGACGGCCGCTTGTCGCCAAGCCTGGACGACGTGGCGGCATTGGCGCCGCCGGTGCTGCGGCATCGCATGGCGCTCAATTTCTCCGCGCGCACCGAGACCACGCTGGACGGGCTGATCGCACAGTTGGTGGCCAGGATTGGCTGAGGCCGCGACCGCTTCACCGGGCGTGGCCTCGGCGCGTGCCGAGGCGCTGGCCAGCCGGCTGCCGCCGCTGCTGGTGGCGGCGGAACGGGTGGCCTCAACGGTGGCGCAGGGTGTGCACGGGCGCAGGCGTGTGGGCCAGGGCGACAGCTTCTGGCAGTTCCGGCCATTGGAGGTTGGCGAGGCTGCCTCGCGCATCGACTGGCGGCGCTCGGCGCGCAGCGGACGCGGTGCCGACGCGCGGTATTTCGTGCGCCAGACCGAGTGGGAGGCGGCGCAGACGGTCGGCGTCTGGTGCGCCGGCGGCCCCGGCATGGCTTGGCGCAGCACCCCCCGGCTGCCGACCAAGGCGGCGCGCGCCGGGTTGCTGATGCTGGCGCTGGCATCGCTGCTGCTGCGCGGCGGCGAGCGGGTGCGGCTGCTGGACGGCGCGGGGCCATCGGCCAGCGGGCGGGCCGGGCTGCTGCGGCTGGCGAGCCTGATGGGCGGCGAGGCCGGCGATGCCCTGCCGCCGGCCGGCACGCTGCCGCGCCATGCCGGGATCGCGCTGGTCGGCGACTGGCTGATGCCGCTGGCCGCGATCCGCGCGCGGATCGCGGGCTTCGCCGGGCGCCAGAACCGGGGCCACCTGTTGCAGGTGCTGGACCCGGCCGAGCGGGCGCTGCCCTATGCCGGCCGCATCCGCTTCAACGGCCCCGATGGCATCGGCAGCGCGCTGCTGGGCCGCGCCGAGGACGTGCGCGCCGCCTACGCCACCCGGCTTGCGGCGCAGCAGGCCGGGCTGGCGGAAATCTGCCAGGCCGCCGGCATGAGTTTTTCCATCCATCACACCGACCAGCCGCCGCTCGGGGCGTTGCTGGCGCTGTACGCGGCGATGGCTCCGCCACGGAGCTGGTCCTGATCTTCGGCGCGCCACTCGTCTTCGCCGCCCCTTGGCTGCTGCTGGCGCTGGCGCTGCTGCCGGCGCTGTGGTGGCTGCTGCGGGTGACGCCGCCGGCGCCGAGGCAACTGGTGTTCCCGGCGGTGCGGCTGCTGCTTGGCCTGTCGAGCGCGGCGCAGACGGCGGCGCGCACGCCGTGGTGGCTGCTGGCGCTGCGCCTCGCGGCGGCGGCGCTGATCGTGGTCGGGCTGGCGCGCCCGGTGCTGAGTTCGGCGACCGATCTGCCGGGGCGCGGGTCATTGCTGCTGGTGATCGACGATGGCTGGGCGTCGGCGTCGGACTGGCCGGCACGGCTGCGCGCCGCCGAGGGCGTGCTGGCGCGGGCGGAGCGCGCCGGGCGGCGGGTCGCGCTGCTGACCACAGCACCCGGCGCAGACCCGCCGGCGGTGGGACCGGAGATGGCGGCGCCCGACCTGCGCGCACGCCTCGCGGTGCTGCGGCCGAAGCCGTGGCCGGTCGATCGCCGCGCGGCGGCGGCGGCGATCCGCGCGTGGTCGGCCGGGCATCATGGCGGCGCGGCCACTATCGGCGACGGCATCACCGACGGCGCTGACTGGGATGGCTTCGCGCAGGCGCTCGGCGCCACCGGCCCGGTGCTGGCGTTGGCTGCCGCGGTGCCGCCGGCGGCGCTGGTGCTGGTGCCGACGTTGCAGGCGGACGGGATCGCGGTGACGGTGGCACAGCCCGCGCGCCCGGTCGCCACCACCCGCTTTGTGCTGGCGCAGGCGGCGGACGGGCGCACCCTGGCACGCATCGAGGTGCCGGTCGCAGCCGGTGCCGCCACCGGCGAGGGCCACCTGACGCTGCCGCCCGAGTTACGCAACCGTCTCGCGCGGCTCGTGCTGGCAGGCGTGCAAGACCCGCTGCCGGGCGCTGGCGGCATCGTGCTGCTGGACGAGGCATCGCGGCGGCACCCGGTCGGGCTGCTGGCCGACGACGCCAACGCCGACGCGCTGCTGACCGGCAGCGCCTATTACCTGCGGCGGGCGCTGGGACCGTATGCCGAGTTGCGCGAGGGCGACCTGCGCACGCTGCTGGCGCGGCCGCTGTCGATGCTGGTGCTGTCCGACCACCCGTTGCCGCCAGGGCCGGAGGCGGATGCGCTGCTCGCCTGGGTCGGGCATGGCGGGCTGCTGCTGCGCTTCGCCGGACCGCTGCTGGCCGATGCGGCGGGGAGTGGCGCCGACACCGACCTGGCCGGCAACGAGGTCGCGGCCGACGCGCTGCTGCCGGTGCGGCTGCTGGCGCAGGAGCGGCAACTCGGCGGCGCGATGTCATGGAGCAAGCCGGCCGCGCTGGCCGCTTTCCCGCCGGACAGCCCGTTCGCCGGGCTGGCGGTGCCCGACGAGATCCGCGTGCAGCGTCAGGTGCTGGCGGACCCCGCCGCCAGTCCGGGCCACGCGATCTGGGCGCGGCTGGCCGATGGCACGCCGCTGGTGACGCAACGCCAGATCGGCGCCGGCCGCGTGGTGCTGTTCCACGTCACCGCCAACGCGGACTGGTCGAACCTGCCGCTGTCGGGCCTGTTCGTCGACATGCTGCGGCGGCTGGTCGGCTTGTCGGCGGGGGTCGCTGCCGAGGCAGACCCCAATTCCGACGCCATGCTGGCGCCGGGCGAGACGCTGGATGGCGAGGGCGTCGCCGGGCCGCCGCCGCCGGGAGCCATCGCCATCGCCGCCCGGCAGTTCGCCGCAACGGCCGCGTCGTTCGCCCATCCGCCCGGCCTGTACGGGCCGGAAGCCAGCCAGCGGGCGCTCAACCTGTCCACGCGACTGCCGCCGTTGCGGGCGGCGCCGGCGATCGCGGGCGCCCGCCTGGAGACTCTGGCGGCGACGGCGCCGGACCGTCCGCTGGGGCCATGGCTGGTGGGGGCGGCATTGCTGTTGCTGGTCGCGGACCTGCTGCTGTCGTTGCGCCTGCGCGGCCTGTGGCGTCCGGCGGCGCTCGCCGTGCTGCTGGTGACGCTCGGACTTGGCGCTGGCCCGGCCTGGGCGCAGCCGTCGAACCCGGCGCTGGAAACCCGGCTCGCCTTCGTGCGGACCGGCGACGCGGCGGTGGACGACATCGCCCGCGCCGGACTGGGCGGCCTGTCCGCCTATGTCAACGCCCGCACCGCCGCCGTGCTGGCCGAGCCGGCGGCGGTGACTCCCGGGAGCGACGACCTCAGCTTCTACCCGCTGCTGTACTGGGCCTTGAGCGCCGACGCGCCCGAGCCGGGCGCCGCCGAGATGGCGGCCCTGAACGACTACACCGCGCATGGCGGCATCATCGTCATCGACACGCGCGACGGCGGCGATGGCGGCGCCTCGGCGCCGGGCACGGCGGCGTTGCTGCGGCGCATCGGCCGGGGCGGCGCGCTGCTGGTGCCGCCACTCGCCCCGCTCGACCGGCTGCATGTGCTGGCGCGCTCGTTCTACCTGCTGAACGAGTTTCCCGGCCGCTACGTCGGCACGCCGGTCTGGGTCGGGCGCGACCAGGATCCCAGCAACGACAGCGTCAGCCCGGTGATCGTCGGCGGCAACGACTGGGCGGCGGCCTGGGCGGTCGATGCCGATGGGCGGCATCCCTACGCGACACTGCCGGGCGGCGAACGGCAACGCACGCTGGCGTATCGTTTCGGCGTCAACTTGGTGATGTATGCGCTGACCGGCAACTACAAGGGCGACCAGGTGCATGTGCCGGCGCTGTTGCAGCGGTTCGGCCAATGAGCGCGCAGGTGCTCGCGGGGCTGCGCTTCGCGCCGGTCCTGCCATGGCCGCTGGTGGCCGGGCTGGGCGCGATCTGCCTGCTGGCGCTGGGTGCGGCAATCTGGCGGCGGGCGCCGGGAGTGGCATGGCGCGGCCTGGCGTTCGCGGTGGTGCTGGGCTGGCTGGCCGGGCCGCGCCTGGTGCAGGAGAACCGGACGCCGCTGCCCGACATCGGCATCCTGGTCATCGACCAGACCGCATCTATGCGGGTGGGTGCGCGCGGCGCATTGGCCGAGGCGGCGCGGGCGGCGTTGCAGGCACAGGTCGCCTCGCCGTCGGGCGCCCATGCGGCCAATGTCGAGCTGCGCACCGTCACCGTGCCGGAAGCCGGGCAGGACGGCACCCGGCTGTTCGCGGCGATCGACCGCGCCGTCGCCTCGGTGCCGCACGCGCAACTGGCCGGGATCGTCGTGGTCAGCGACGGCATGGTCCATGACGTGCCGGCGGCGAGCAACCCGTACGGCGTGCCGATCCACGTCCTGCTGACGGCCGCGCATGAGGAGACCGACCGTCGGCTGCGGCTGATCGAGGCACCGGCCTACGGCGTGGTCGGCAAGTCGGTGAAGCTGATCTTCTCGGTCGACGACCTCGGCGTGGCGAACCCGCGCGGCGAGGTCAGCGTGACCATCCGCCGCGACGGCGAGCCGCCCCGCGTGGTGGCCACCGCGATCGGCCAGCCATACAGCCTCGACCTGCCGATCACCCGCGAGGGTCCGTCGGTGATCGAGCTGACGGCGGCGCCGCTGCCGGGCGAGGCGTCGGCGCTGAACAACCGCGCCGTGGTCGAGGTGAACGGCGTGCGCGACCGCCTGCGCGTGCTGCTGGTCTCGGGCGAGCCGCATGCCGGCGAGCGCACCTGGCGGCGGTTGCTGAAGGCCGACCCGTCGGTGGACCTGGTGCATTTCACCATCCTGCGCCCGCCGGAGAAGGACGACCTGACGCCGCTCAACGAGCTGGCGCTGATCGCCTTCCCGACCCGCGAGCTGTTCCAGCAGAAGATCGGCGAGTTCGACCTGATCATCCTGGACCGCTTCCAGAATCGCGGCATCCTGCCGCTCCAGTACCTGCGCAACATCGCCGAATACGTCAAGCGCGGCGGCGCCCTGCTGATGAGCGTGGGGCCGGAGTTCGCCGGCCCGGCCAGCCTGGACGACAGCCCGCTGCATGCGATCCTCCCGGCCCATCCGGTGATCGCGGCTGCCGATGGCGGGGACGGCACCGACAGCGTGGTGGAGGGAGGTTTCCGCCCGCTGGTGACGGCGCTGGGCAGCCGCCATCCGGTGACGGCGGCGTTGCCGGGCTGGCATTCCGACCGCGCGCCCGACTGGGGCCAATGGTACCGCCGGATCGCGGTGGGAGCGGCGCAGGGCGAGAGCCTGATGACGGCCACCGCCGACGGCGCGCCGTTGCTGCTGCTCGACCATGTCGGACGCGGACGGGTGGCGCTGCTGCTGTCCGACCAGATCTGGCTGTGGTCGCGCGGTCATCAGGGTGGTGGTCCGCAGGCCGAGTTGCTGCGCCGCGTCGCCCACTGGCTGATGCGGCAGCCAGCGCTGGAGGAGAACGCGCTGGAGGCCAGGATCACCGCCGGCGCCGGACCAGGGGGGGCAGCGGACGCCAGCCTGGGCGGCGGGCAACTGTCGATCACGCGGCGGAGCCTGCAAGACGCGCCGCCGCCGCCGGTGCGGATCACCCGCCCCGATGGCCAGACGCAGACGCTGCCGCTGGTCGCGCGCGGCCCGGGTGTCGCGAGCCTGCAACTGCCCGCCAACCTGCCAGGAGTGTGGCAGGTCAGCGACGGCACCCGCACCGCCTATGCGGCGGCCGGCACCGCCGACCCGCGCGAGATCTCGGACCTTCGCGCCACCGCCAGCGTCCTGGCCCCGGTCGTGGCCGGCAGCGGCGGCAGCGTCCACTGGCTCGCGGCGGCGGATGCCGGCGGCGCGGCACCGGAACTGCGCCGCACCGAGGCGGGGCGCGCGGCCAGCGGCGCGCACTGGATTGGCCTGCCCGCTCGCGACGCCCATGTGGTGACAGCGCTGGATGCCATCCCAGTTCTACCGGACTGGCTGGCGCTGGCGCTGTTGCTCGGGCTGGTGCTGCTGGCCTGGTGGCGCGAGGCCGCCTGAACCGCCGCTTGAACGAACCGCCATTTAAACCGAGCAGACGCATCGAGGAGACGTGCCTTCGTCAACACCGAACGACCCCACAACCCCCGCCAACCGGATCGCGGCGGCGGCGCCGGCCCGCACACCACGATGGGCCTGGTCCTGGCGCTGGTCGGCTTCGTCGGATTGCCGCTGCTGGTCGCGGTGTGCAGCGGCCTGGTGACCGTGCGCAACGTCGGCGGCTGGTACCTGTCGCTCAATCGCCCGCCGGGCACGCCGCCGAACTGGCTGTTCGGGCCGGTCTGGACGGTGCTGTACGTGATGATGGGCGTCGCCGCGTGGCTGGTCTGGCGACGCGCCATCCAGGCGGCGGAGATCAACCCCGCCGTGGTCGGCCACTACACGCGGCCGTTGCGGCTCTGGGGCTGGCAGTTGCTGCTGAACGCCGCCTGGACGCCGATGTTCTTCGGCCTGCACCGGCTGGCGCCGGCGCTGGCGGTGATCCTGGCGCTGCTCGCGGCCCTCGTCGCCACCATCGCCGCATTCGCGCGGGTGCATCGCCGCGCCGCCGCGTTGATGCTGCCCTATCTTGGATGGACATGCTATGCCGCCTACCTGAACGCGGGTTTCCTTTGGCTGAACCGGGGTTTCTGACGGTTCGCCGGCCCGCTGCCGAGGGATGTGCCATGTCGATGTTTCGGACCCCCGCCTTCGCCGCCGGCGTCATTGCCGCCGGCCTGCTGATCTGTGTCGCCCCCGGCGCCTCGGCACAGGGGATGCTGGGCAGCGGCGGCGCCGCGGTGCCCTCGCCGGTTCGCGCGGCGCCCAACCTGCCCGCCGCGCGCCCGCAGGAGCCGCCGGCGCTGCCGGGCGCGGCCGCCCGTCCTGGCGAGTCGAACGAGCATGTGACGCTCGATCTGCCGCCCACGGAGGCGTTGTTCGACTCCATCAACCGTGGCGACATCGTGACCGCGCGCGACGCGATCCAGCGCGGCGCCGACCTGTCCGGCCGCAACGTGCTGGGCATGACGCCGCTGGACCTGTCGATCGACCTGAGCCGCAACGACATCACCTTCCTGCTGCTGTCCATGCGCAGCCAGGCGAGCATAGGCGGGCCGCCGCCGGGCGCCGTCGCGGCCAGCGGCACGGCGCACGGCACAGCGGCGGCCAAACCGGCCAAGCCTATCCGAACAGCGGCCAAGGCGCGCAAGCCGGATGTGACCGCGCG
>JAYTQW010000448.1:0-5654 GCA_043746535.1 Rhodospirillales bacterium | reverse complement strand
GGCAGGCGGCCGGGAGGGGCTGCGGCGCCGCGGGCCGGGCGGGTGGCCTCGGTGGCGCGTCGAGTTGGGCGAACCACCAGTCCAGGCTGGCGTCGCAGCCGTCCCCGGCGGGAATCGGGGGTACGTCGTTGCGGCACGCGGGCTGCCCGGCCGGGCAGGCGAAGTGGATGTGCATGTGGCTGGCATGGCCCCACCACGGCCGGATCAGGCGCAGCCAGGCGCGGTCGCCCCCGGCCTGACTTGTCCCGGCCTGCCGGCACAGCGCGCGCTTGATCGCCGGGTTCACCAGCACGCGGTCGACATGCGGCAGGGTGGCGGCCAGCCGCAGCAGCGTCGCCTGCGCCGGACCCCAATGCGCGGGGTCGGTGCCGCGCCCGTCCGCCGACACCATCGACGGCGGCAGCAGATCCTCCCGCTCGGCCAGGGGCAGGCGCGGATGCGGCGGCGTGAGATCGAGCCACACGTCGGCGTCGATGCCCATCTGATGGCTGAAATGCCCGCCCCGCAAAGGCCCGCCGCGCGGGTCGGAGATGTCGCCCATGTACAGGTCGGGCAGGCCCGCCGCGTGGGCCTCCGCGCCGAGTTGTTCGAGTGCGGCGATGGTGTCGGGGTGGCCCCAGAGGCTGCTGTGCGACAGCCGGATCGCCTGCATCCCCGGCGCGTCGTCCGGCAGCCGGACCGCGCCGGCGATGCATCCGGCGCCCTGGCCGCCGATCACCCGCACCGGCCCTGGCGCCGGCGTCGTCACCGGCGTTGTCATCGGGGCCGCCGCCACGCACAGCAGCGCCGCCAGGGCGAGCGGCCTCACCGGAATACCAGCCGGCGCGACAGCACGAAGTTGACGCCCATGCCCGCCGCCGCGCCCGCCGCCACGGCGAACACCGGCTGACGCGCGCAGAGCGGGCTGATGGTCACCAGCACGGCATAAAGGCCGATGTTGAGCGAGGCGCCGAGTGCGTTCGCGCCCAGGAAGCGCAGCCATTGCGACCGCGCCGACGCGGTGCCGACGCCCCTGAACGTCCATGCCCGGTGCATCGCCCAGTTCGCCGTCGCCGCCACCACGAACGAGACCAGCCGCACCACGTAAAGCCCGAGCAGCGCCCGCAACGCATAGACCACGGCGGTATCGATCACGAAGCCGCTCGCGCCGACCACGCCGAAACGGACCATCTGCACGACCAGCAGCCGGGTCGCGGGCGAGACCCGGCGTTCGATCGCGTCATACATCATGCGCCAGTAGCCGAGGACCGCGCGCGGCGGAAGTGGCGGCGCTTGACCGACCCCGGCGGCGATGACACTTCTTGGCCTGGGACACCGGGCATCAGCCCGGATTTCATACGATGAGGAGACTGCCATGCCGCAGGTGCAACTGACGGTGAACGGCGCCAGCCGGACGGTCGCGGTCGAGGCGCGGACCCTGCTGGTCGAGCTGCTGCGCGAGAAGCTCGGCCTGACCGGCACGCATGTCGGCTGCGACACCAGCCAGTGCGGCGCCTGCGTGGTGCATATCGACGGGAAATCGGTCAAGTCATGCACCATCCTGGCGGTCCAGGCGGACGGCGCCGACGTGCTGACTATCGAGGGCCTGGCCGCCGCCGATGGCACGCTGCACCCGATGCAGGAGGCATTCCGCGACAACCATGCCCTGCAATGCGGCTTCTGCACGCCGGGCATGGTGATGAGCGCGGTCGACCTCGTGCGGATGCACCCGGAAGGCCTGTCCGAGCGGCAGATACGCGAGGGCCTGGAGGGCAATCTGTGCCGTTGCACCGGCTACCACAACATCGTCAAGGCCATCGCCGCCGCCTGGCCGGTGATGCACGGCCGCGAGCTGGCCGTGGCCGCCGAATAACAAGGAACTCCGCCGATGTACGATTTCAACTATGCCAGGCCGGGCAGCGTGGCCGAGGCGGTGGCGTTGCTGGGCGAAGAGGACAGCAAGGCGCTGGCTGGCGGGCAGACCTTCATCCCGGTGCTGAAGCAGCGGCTGAACCGGCCGTCGACGGTGGTCGACCTGACCCGGCTCGGCCTCGGCGGCATCGCCTTGTCCGGCGGCACGCTGACCATCGGCGCCATGGCCACCCATGCCGAGGTGACGGCATCCGCCCACGCGGCGGCGATCCCCGGACTGGTCCAGCTTGCCGGCCTGATCGGCGACATCCAGGTGCGCCACCGGGGCACCATCGGCGGCAGCCTCGCCAACAACGACCCGTCGGCCTGCTACCCGGCGGCGGTGCTGGCGCTGGGTGCGACGATTGCGACCGACCGGCGCGAGATCGCGGCCGACGACTACTTCCAGGGCATGTTCACCACCGCGCTGGAGGCGGGCGAGATCATCGTCTCGGTCAGCTTCCCGGTCCCGGAAAAGTCCGCCTACGCCAAGTTCCCCAACCCGGCGTCGCGTTACGCCATGGTCGGCGTGTTCGTGGCGAAGGGTCCGGCGGGGGTGCGGGTGGCGGTGACCGGGGCCGGGCAGGGCGGCGTGTTCCGTCACGCGGCGGCGGAGGCGGCGCTGACGGCGAACTGGTCGCCCGCGTCGCTGGATGGCCTGGCGACGGCGAGCGGCGACCTCAACGGCGACATCCACGGCAGCGCCGAGTACCGGGCGCATCTGGTCGGCGTGATGGCCCGGCGCGCCGTGGCCGCGGCCGGCTGAGATGCCGTATCCGTTCAGCCGCGCCGACCTGGAGGCGCTGCGGGCCTGGGACACGCCGACCATCTGCAACGGCCTGGAATTGATCGTGCCGGAGCGCCGGGCGGTCGGCTTCACCACGGTGCCGCTGCTGGCCGCGAACCGGGCGTTGGCCCCGATGGTGGGCCTGGCGCGCACCGGGCTGATCCGGGCCGAGGAGCGGCCGCGCGGGGAGATCCCCTCACGCGAGGACTGGTACGACTACGTGGCGGCTGCGGATTTTCCGACCGTCGCGGTGATCCAGGACATCGACGACCAGCCCGGCTTCGGCGCGTTCTGGGGCGAGGTGCAATCCACCGTGCATCTGGCGCTGGGCGTCGCCGGATGCGTCACCAACGGCTCCTACCGCGATGTCGACATGCTGGCACCGGGCTTTCAGATCGTGGGCCAGGGCGTGGTGCCGAGCCACGCGCACGTCCACATGCTGCGCATGGGCGGCGAGGTGAAGGTCGCCGGCATGCTGGCGGTGCATGACGACGTGATCCACTGCGACTACCACGGCGCGGTGGTGGTCCCGGCGGACGCGGTGCGCCTGTTGCCCGCCGCCGTCGACCTCATCATGCGGCGCGAGAAGGTGATCCTCGACATGGCCCGCGCCCCCGGCTTCGACGCTGGCCGGATGCGGGCGGCGTTGCGCCAGTCCGGCGAGATACACTGAGCGCGACGCGGCTGCGCCTACGTTTCTGTAGCGTAATGTTATAGGCGTGCGAGAGCCTGCTCACGCCAGCCTCGCGTTGAATACGGGGACACGCTGCGCGCGCCGCCTGGGCGGTGGCCGCGAGGAGGGCAGCAGTTCCAGTTGCGGCGGCGCTGACGCGTACGCCTGCGGAGCAGGCAGCGCCAAGGCGGGCGATGGCGGCGGGTCGGGTGATGGACCGGGCGGCGGGTCCGGTCGCTGGAACAACGCCGGCGGGAAGCCCGGCCCGGCCTCGATGCCCAGCATCCGGCACAGCGGGCGCAGGATGCGCCCAGCTTGCGGTGCGGCGGCCAGCAAGGCCGCAAGCTCGGGGTCGCCCAGCAGGTGGCACACCTGACTGCGCAGGGGCAGGATACTGGGGGTGAGGCGGGCCAGCCAAGCGAAGCCTTGCGGCAGACCAGGGGGCCGGGGGTGCGGCGTCTCGGGTGCTGCACGCGGCCTGCTCGTAGCAGGCACCACCACCACCACCCCCTTGCCCGCCTGCACCCGCAGCGTCAGGGCGGCGAAGCGGGCAGCGAGGCGGTTCAGGTAGGGCCACACCAGCCACGCCACGGCCACCGCCGTGCGGTCGCGCGCCGCGTGGGCGGCGATGGCCGCGCGCAGGGCTTGCACCACCAGCGTCAGGCGCTGCGACAGGCTTGGGCCGGGTGCGGGAAGCGGGGGAGACACGAACAAACTAAGAACACGACACGCAGCCTGTGTCAAGCGGCAACAGCCTGCTTGCCTCGCCACGCGCCTCAACGAATGAGAGTTTTTGCTTCTTTTTGCAAAAAGAAGCGCTTCCTTGCTGCGGGTCAGCGTCAATGCCTTCCCGGAGAGTCCGGGCTGCATTCTCATCGTCGAACCGCAACGCCGCTTAGTTTTTACGGACAGCCTCGGCCCGCTCTATCGACCGAAAGCCGAAGCATTTATGACGGCAGAAATCACGATGGAAGCCATTGAGGGCGGAACGCGGGTAGTGGGTCAGTTTGAAAAGCCTCTAGGAATTTTATCAGGTTGAAAGTGTAAGCGCAGGCTGCCACAACTCCGGGGGTTGGCGGGTATAGACCATGAGAAGTGCAAATTTTGAGATCGCATATGATGGCCCAGCTCTCCGTGAGCATACCATGGACGTGGACCAGCTTGCGCCCGCTCTACTGGCGATTGGAGAGCTCTGTCGTGAAGCAAACCGCGTCCTAAACGGACAACGTGCCGGGGTTTCCGTCCGCGTTAAAGCGGACTTTGAACGTAAGTGTTTCGATATAAATTTTGAGCTTGTCCAGAGCATATATGAGCATATTAAAGATCTTGTCTCTGAAGAACATATATCTACCGCCAAAAACATTCTTGAATGGCTTGGTTTAGTAGGATTCACGGCAGGCGGTTCTGTGGGTGGACTTCTTGGGTTCAGAAAACTGCAGAAGGGGCGAAAAATCGCCAGCGAGACGCAGGTAGTCGCAAAAAACGGCAGTATCAGCTACAACATCACGTTCGAAGGCAGCGACAATACGATTAATATTCTTGCTCCCGTCCGTGAGCTTGCGAATGACCCAAAGGTTTCTCAGGCTGAAAAAGCAATGGTCCGGCCTTTGCGAGCGAAGGGAATAGATACACTCGAAACCCGTGAGGATGGTCGCCCGATCCATCGAGTCGGAAAGGACGAAGTTGATTACTTTGGGCAGGCAGATAGCGTGGCGGAGGACGTAGAGGACACCTTATCGACCCTCACGACCATCCTAGAGTTGCGCGGGCCTGTGTTCGTTGACGGCGAAAGGTGGCAGTTCAATTTCGGAGATCAGAAAATCTCAGCAGAGATTTCTGACCGCAGTTTCTTGGTTCGTGTGTTTGCATACGGCGAAAGATTTGGGGTTGGTGATAAGCTTAAGGTTGAACTAGAAATAGGGCAGTACCAGACTGCTTCTGGAAAGATCAAAAACAATTACAAGATTATTAAAGTCCACAATGTCTGGACCGCAAAGGAGCAACCAGCGCTCCCGTTTGATCCGACCTAATCGGACTAGGCCCTGTTAGGGCTTGAACACTGATTCTATGTTCTGCCCATGGCAGACAATCCTGATGTTTCGGTGTTCACGGACGCGGCCTGGGCGGTATGGGGGCCGTTGATCGAGGCGGTGCGGCCGCAAGGCAAGACGCCGCCCAAGGACTTGCGGCGGACGATGTCGGCAGTTGTCTGGCGGCACCAGAACGGGGCCAAGTGGCGCAGCATCCCAGCCGAACTCGGCCCCTGGTGGCTGGCCGCGCAGTTGTTCATCCGCTGGGCCAAGC
>JAYTQW010000447.1:0-2005 GCA_043746535.1 Rhodospirillales bacterium | reverse complement strand
TCGGACAGCGACCTGCATGTTCCCCCCGACTACGTGGCGCAGGTCGTGGCGGCGCTGGAGGTGCCGGAGGTCGGGCTGGTGACGACCCTGTGCGTCGGCCTGCCGACCAGCCCCGGCCTGATCGCACGCCTCGGCGCCACCGCCATCACGCATAGTTTCCTGCCCGGAGTCCTGCTGGGCCGGTGCCTCGGGCGGCAGGACTGCCTGGGGACCACGATGGCGTTGCGGCGCGCGACGCTGGACCGGGTGGGCGGCCTGGGCGGCCTGGTCGACCATCTCGCGGACGATCAGGTGCTGGCCGACAACATCCGGTATTTCGGGCTGAGCGTCGGCTTGGCCGGCGTGGTGACACAGACCGCCGTGCCGGAGCATTCATGGCACGCGCTGCTGCAACACGAGTTACGCTGGGCGCGGACGGTGCGTGCGGCGATACCCTGGGGCTTCGTCACCTCGACCTTGCAGTTCCCGCTGTTCTGGGCGGCGATGTACGTCCTGCTGAGCGGGGGTGCCGCATGGTCGGCGATGGCGTTCGCGGCAAGCTGGATCGTCCGCGCTGTGGCCGCATGGTGCGTGGATGGCGCCTTGCGGCTTCGGCCCGGCGGTTCGCTGGCGCCATTCGCCCTGCTGCCGTTGCGCGACCTGCTATCGGTCGGCCAGGTCGTCGTGAGCTATCTCGGCCGCCGCGTGGTTTGGCGCGGGCATGTGATGTACGTCGAATCGTCCGCCGACATGCCGCCGACGGAGATGGCGCAACCAGCCGAAGCGATGCCTCCGGCGGGGTAAATCGACGTGCCCCGCCGGTGGCGGTGGTTACGCCACCAGCGGCGGCGGCTCGGCGCCCGGCGTATAGGCCGGCCCCGGATCCGGTGGCAACTCGACCGGAGTAGGCGGCATATCGGGCTGCGGCGAGGGCGGCAAGTCGCCGGGCAGTTCGCGGGTTGGTGGCAGTTCGGGGGGATTGCCCGGCGGCCCGCCTGGAATGTCGCTCATGCGAAGGTCTCCTGTTCAGCCGTTGACCACGGTGCCGCCGTTCGGGTGCATGACCTGGCCGGTCATGTACGAGGCTTCGGCGGAGGCGAGGAATAGATAGCAGGGCGCCACCTCGTCCGGCTGGCCCGGACGCTGCATCGGCACGTTCTTGCCGTGCTCGGCGGTTTTCTCCGGCGTGTAGCTGGCCGGGATCAGCGGCGTCCAGATCGGGCCGGGGGCGACCGCGTTGACGCGGATGCCGCGCTCCACCAGTTGCATCGCCAGCGAGCGGGTGAAGGCGACGATGGCGCCCTTGGTGGCGGCGTAGTCGACCAGGGCCGGGCTGCCCTTGTAGGCGGTGACCGAGGTGGAGTTCACGATGGCGCTGCCCTGGCCCAGATGCGGCAACGCCGCGCGGGTCAGGAAGAACTGGCCGAAGATGTTGGTGCGGAAGGTGCGCTCGATCTGCTCGTCGGTGATCTGCTCGAACTCGGGCTGGATATGCTGCTCGGCGGCGTTGTTCACCAGTACGTCCAGGCCGCCCATCGCCTGCACCACCTGGTCCACGCAGTCGTTGCAGAACGCGCTGTCGCCGATGTCGCCGCTGATGGCCATGGCGCGCACGCCCGACTGCTGGATCAGCCGCATCGTCTCCTGCGCGTCCTCGTGCTCGTTGAGGTAGGTGATGGCGACATCGGCGCCCTCCTTGGCGAATCCGATGGCCACCGCGCGGCCGATGCCGGAATCGCCGCCGCTGATCAGCACGACGCTGCCGGTGAAGCGGCCGGAGCCTCGGAACTCCGCCATCTCGCCGCGCGGGCGCGGGTCCATGTCGGATTGAAGGCCGGGCTGCTCTTCCTGCGACTGCGGTGCCATGTCTTCGCTCATGCCCAACAAGCGCATGGATCAGCCGGCGGTTGCACCGGAGCGTCGGCGGTCGCGCCGGTTGGCGAGTTCGCACCGGTTCCAGGCGAGCAGGCCGCCGATCCCCACCAGCAACTCGCGCGCGCGCTTGACCATCGACAGCGCCACCGCA
>JAYTQW010000446.1:0-2912 GCA_043746535.1 Rhodospirillales bacterium | reverse complement strand
CCGGGAGATCGAGGCTTGGGTGTCGCCGAACGGAAAGGCAGGGAGCGCGCTGAACGCGAGCATCGCATTGTCGCGGCGGCGCGCGTGGTCGCGGAGCGCGAGGGATGGAGCGCCGTTACCATCCGCCGGCTGGCCGACGAGATCGAATACAGCCAGCCAGTCCTCTACGCGCATTTCGAGAACAGGGACGCGATTGTCGCGGCGGTTGCGGTAGAGGGTTTCCAGGAGATTACGGCGGCGCTTCGAGAGGCGGCGAGCGGATCGGCCGGACCACGCAACGCCCTCAGCAATGTCGCTGTGGCTTATCTCGCCTTTGCGCTGGGCCGTCCCGCGCTCTACGAGGCCATGTTCATCCTCCCGACTGATTTGCAGTTTGCCAAGGCGGGAACCAGGCCGGAACTACGGGCCGCATTTGAAGCGCTCGCGGCGGTCGTGACACCATTTTGCGTTGATCGGGATGTCGTGACCGAGACTTTCTGGGCAGCCCTGCATGGGCTCGCCGAACTCGAACGTTCAGGCCGGATCAGGCCCCACGCGCGCGGCGAACGCATTGCCCTTGTCGTTCGGGCAATTGTGGCTTCCAAAGATAGCCCGCCTGCTACCCAACCTAGTCGGCCAGGGTGATGACCACCGGCACATGGTCGGACGGCTGCGCCGTGTCGCGCTCCATCCGGTCGGGGCTGGCGTCCAGCAACCGCTCCGCCAACGCCGACGACAGCAAGGCGTGGTCGATGCGCAGGCCCCGGTCGCGCGGCCAGGCGCCGGCCTGATAGTCCCAGAACGTGTACACCGGCCCCTGCGGGTGTAGCGCGCGGATGGCGTCGGTCAGGCCGAGCCAGATGATCGCCCGGAACGCCGCCCGGCTCTCCGGGCGGACCAGGGCATCGGTGGCGGACAACGTGCCAGCCGCAAAATCGGCGTCGGTCGGGCAGACGTTGTAGTCGCCCAGCAGCACCATCGGGCGGTCCGCCGTCAGCAACGCCGCCGCATGAAGCCGCAGCGCCTCCATCCAGGCCAGCTTGTAGGCGTAGCCGGCCTCGCCGCCGGAGTTGCCGTTGGGCAGGTACAGCCCGCCGATGCTGATGCCGCCCGCCTCCACCTCGACGTAGCGCGCCTGCGTATCGCCTTCGGGCAGGCCGGGGAGGACGCGACGGGTGACGGCGAACGGTATCCGCGCCAGCACGGCGACGCCGTTATAGGATTTCTGGCCGACGATCTCGCTCTGATAGCCAAGTGCCGCGAAGCTGGCGGCGGGGAACTGCGGCGCCTCGCACTTGATCTCTTGCAGCACCAGCACGTCGGGCTGCTCACGCGCCAGCCAGCTTGCGACGTGGCTCTCGCGGCTGCGGATCGAGTTGACGTTCCAGGTGGCGATCTTCACCCGAAATCAGTCGACCGCGAACGAGGTGCCGCAGCCGCAGGCGGAGCTGGCATTCGGGTTGCGCACCGCGAAGTGGCTGCCCATCAGCGCGTCGGTGTAATCCAGTTCCGAGCCGGCAAGCAGGTCGAGGCTGGCGGGGTCGATCACCACGCGGGCCTCGCCGGACGCGATCACCAGGTCGTCGTCGGCCTGGCTGCGGTCCAGCTCGAACTTGTACTGGAAGCCGCTGCACCCGCCCGCCAGCACGGCGACGCGCAGGGCAGCCCCGTCGCCCTGCATCCGCGCGATCTCGGCGATGCGGCTGGCGGCGCGGTCGGTCAGGCGGAACTGCTGGATGTCCATAGGCGCAACATAGGCCACCATCGCCGCCGATTGAAGGGGTGCGCGCAAGCGTGTACGTCGCACCTATGGACCTGGCACCTTGGGCGATACGGCAGGAGACGGCGCGCGGGCGGCTGCATCCCGAGCCGGAGAGCGCCACGCGCAGCCCGTGGCAGCGCGACCGCGACCGCATCATCCACAGCTCCGCGTTCCGCAAGCTGCAATACAAGACGCAGGTGTTCGTCAACCACGAGGGCGATTTCTACCGCACCCGGCTGACCCACAGCATCGAGGTGGCGCAGATCGCCCGCTCGGTGGCGCGCGAGCTGGCGTTGAACGAGGACCTGACCGAGGCGCTGGCGCTGGCGCACGACCTCGGCCATCCGCCGTTCGGCCATGCCGGCGAGGAGGCGCTGGCGGCGGCGATGCGGCCGCATGGCGGGTTCGACCACAACCTCCAATCGTTCCGCGTCGTGACGTTGCTGGAGAGCCGCTACGCCGCGTTCGACGGCTTGAACCTGACCTGGGAGACGCTGGAGGGCCTGGCCAAGCACAACGGCCCGATCAAGCGCGCGCCGGCCTATCTGGCCGATTACGACATCGGCGGCGCGCTGTCGCTGTCGAGCCAGGGGTCGGCGGAGGCGCAGGTGGCGGCGCTGGCGGACGACATCGCCTATCACAGCCACGACCTCGACGACGGCTGGCGGGCCGGGCTGCTGCATGCCGACGACCTGGCGCACCTGCCGGTGGTGGGCGAGGCGTTGCGCGCAGCGCGGCTGGCCAGCCTGGACATGCCGCTGACCCGCCTGCGCCACGAGACCGTCCGGCGGGTGATCGACGTGCTGGTGACCGACCTGGTGGCCGAGAGCCGCCGCCGCGTGGCCGCACTGGCGCCCGCCGACGCCGACGCGATCCGGGCCGCGCCGGCCGCCGTGATCGCCTTGAGCCCCGCCGTCGCCACCGCCAACCGGGTCATCAAGGAGTTCCTGTTCGCCCGCCTGTACCGGCACTGGACGGTCAACCGCATGAGCGCCAAGGCGCGGCGGCTGACCACCGAGTTGTTCTCCCTGCTGCACGCCGACCCGTCGCTGCTGCCCGACGACTGGCGCGGGCGGGCCGGCGAGGTGGGCGGCAGCACCCGCGCCGCCGGCACCATCGCCGACTACATCGGCGGCATGACCGACCGCTTCGCGCAGCAGGAATACCTGCG
>JAYTQW010000445.1:0-9570 GCA_043746535.1 Rhodospirillales bacterium | reverse complement strand
CTCGTTGTTGCCGTCGGTCATCAGCACGATGGCCTTGCGCATGTATGGCGTGTTGTAGGCCAGCGGCAGGGCGCCATCGCCCCACAGGCCGCGCCATTTCGGGCTGAGCGTCCACCACCCAGCCTGTAGGCCAAGGTTGATGAAGGTGCCGCCGCGAAACGTGGCCGCGCTCTGCGCAATGGTATTGAGCACAGCGTTGCGGCTTACGGATTCCGGCAGGATCGGGTCGGCCGTGCAACCGAGGTTCGGCCCCACCGCGTTGTTTTGGAGGCTATTCTGGTTCTGCTCGGTGATCTTCGTCGGCGACCAATCGTTGTCGCCGGCGATGACCTTGCCGGCGACCTTGTATTGCCCCAGCGTCGACGGCCAGAGAAAGGGCGTGAACGGCGCCACGGCCGGGGCGCCAGCAGGCGGCGTGTCGGTGAAATCCTCGCCATTCTGGTAGCGCGCCATGACGCAGCCCTTCCAGCCAGCCGAGGCCCAGGCGCTCGCGGTATAGCTGCCGGGGGCGAGCCAGCCGGTGTTGCCACGACCGATATTGACCTCGGCGGTGAACGGCACCACCGAAACCCACAGGTTGGGCTGGGTGTCCTGCGGTCCGCTGCCATACAGGATATTCACCAGATCGGTCGCCGAGGTGATCACCGACTGGATCGGCCATCCCGCCATGGAGCCGGTGTTGTCCAGTACCAGCGCCAGTTCAAGGCCGGTGGCCTGGCTGAGCGCCGAACTGCTGGCGTTGACAGTGAGGGTGTTGACGCCGAGCAAGCTCATGAAGGTGGTCGGCAGGACTGCCGTGCTGGTCATCGTCACCGTCGATGCCGCCGGCTGGGTGACCACCGGGTTGCTGGCCACCGCGCCCAGGTAGCCATTTCCGGTTGCGGCGGTGGTGGGCAGGAAGTTGGCCCAGAACAGCGCCACGCCATCCGCGCTGCTGCCGGTCGCCGGCATCTCGCGGGCGGCGGCAAGCGCCCCGGCATCGACGGCGCCTTGCAGGCGCGACTGCACCAGCCAAATCCGCGCGGAGTCCACCGCGAGGCCGGCGAAGCCGAGCAGCGGTATCGCCGCCAACGCGGTCATGATGGTGACGGAGCCGCGGCGGCCATGCCGGAACCGGCCGCGCGGAAGGATGCGGGCACTCATGCCCGGGTTCCTGGCGTAATCGACGCGAGCGGGGCCAGCCGTGGTTGCAGCAGCGACACCGACCCCACCACCGTGGTGCCGGCGCCGCCCATGATGCTGGCGCTGAACACCCAGGGCGTCGCCACGGTATAGACCTCGGTCACGATCAGCGTCACGCCGACCGGCGGCACATAGCCGCCAGGCAGCTTCGGCACGCTGCCAGCCACGCCGAACTGGCTCTTGAAAGTGGAACCGCTGGTGACCTGCTGCCAGGCGATGACCGGGGTGCCGGACACGTTGGTGATGCCGCTGACCACCGTGGCGCCGAATTTCCCCGTCACCGGCACGCTCCCGGCGACAAGTTGTGACGCCTGCGCGATGGTCGCGAAATCGCCGCTGTACAGCTCCGTGTACTGAGTCACCATCTGCGCCACGCTGCTGGCGGTGCTGTTCAGCCGCAGCTTGGTGCGCACAAAGAATGTCAGGTCCGCCGTGGCGAGCATGAGCAGCACGGGGAACGGCGCCACCAGCGCGAACTCCAGCCCGGCAATGCCGCGCCGCGCCCGCAACAGCGCCCGCAACAGGCGGCGCGGCCGACCGGAGGCGCCACAGGTCGCATCAATACGGTTCATTGAGCACCACCACCGAGGAGGTATGAATCAGGGCATCGTTGCCAGCCAGCACGGCCGCGATCGGCGTCAGGTATGGCTGGCTGTAGGTCAGCGTGTACACGACGACCTGGCCGGCGGTGCCGGGGCCGCTGCTGCCGTCGGTGTTCTGCACCGCGTCGGCGACATTGGGGTAGTTGCTCACCATCATCTGCAGCCGCTCCGGACGCAGCAGGTTCCCGCTGCCCTGGATCACGAGGCCCTGCAGCGTCGTCATCCGGTCGGTACCCGGCACTCCGGCGGCGGTGGTCGAGCCGGTGGTGCCGAACCGGCTGGCGACATGGGCGCCATGGTCGAGCGCCGCCCCGACCGCAAGGTCGTAGCAGACTTCCATGGTCAGCAGCAGCAACGACATGAACAAGGTCGACACCAACGCGAACTCGACGGTCGAGGAACCGCGCCGGCCGAGCCAGGTCTTGCGGGCGGCGGATTGGGCCACGCGCGGATGGCAGGGGCATTGGATCATGGCGCGGCCTGCAACGCCTGGAAGTCGGCCACCTGCGCCGTCGCCTGGTCCTGCGGCATCGCGGCCGCGAGCAGCGTGGCCGCGCCATCGCTGTCGCCGGACAAGGCGAGTGCCGCCGCGTAGTCGTTGCGCGTGCGCAGGCTGCCCTGCGGGTCCGTCGCCAGCGGGCGCAGGATGGCCAGGGCGTGCGCGCTGTCGCCGGACAGGGCCATCGACAGGCCCAGGTTGACCTGCGCCGCAACCATCTCCGGCGCCAGGCGCAACGCGGCGCGGTAGGCCGCCTGCGCATCCGGATGATGGTCTTGCAGGTCGAGCGCGATGCCGAGGTCGTTTTGCGCCACCGCGTTGGCGGGGGCTACCACGATCAGGCGCCGCAACAGGCCCTCGGCCTCGGCGGCGCGTCCCGCCGCCAGGGCCATCCGGCCGAGCGCCAGCAAGGTTTCCGGCGATTTCGCATCAATCGACAGCGCCCGCTGGTAACTCTCCGCCGCCGCGTCGGCGCGGCCCATCGCCAGCAACACCTCGCCCTGCTTCACCAAGGCCGGCAGGTTGGCGGGGTTGGCGGCGAGCAGGCCACGGGTGATGGTCAGCGCCGTGTCCGGCAGCCCGCCCGCGAGCGCCGCGTCGGCCACGTCCAGGCCGGGCAGGCCCTTGGCCAGATGCACCGGCCGCTCGGCCTGGATGCTCAGCGCGACGGGACCGCCACAGGCGGAGACCGCCAGAACGATGCAGAGCAGGGACAGGTGCTTCATTGCGACGCTCCTTTAAGGCCGGCCGTCAATGCCGGAGTGTTTGTAAGAGCTTGACGATCGCCGGGCCGCCGACGATCAGGAATACGCACGGCAGGATGAAGATGATCATCGGCATGGTGAGCAGCACCGACAGCCGGCCGGCCTTGGTCTCGAACCGGTTCAGCGCCTCCTGCCGCAGTTCGGCGGACAGCACCCGCAGCGCATCGCTGAGCGGCGTGCCGTATTGCATCGACTGCACCATGGTCCCGCCCAGCCGCCGCAGGCTCTCGACCCCTGTGCGCTTGCCCATGTTGATGAGGGCGACACGACGGTCCGCGTTCACCCGCATCTCCTGCGAGGTCTGCGTCATCTCCTCGGCCACGGCGGGATGCACCACGCGGATTTCGACGCCGACACGCTCCAGCCCCGGCTCCAGCCCCAGCCCGGCCTCGCTGCAAATGACGAGCAGGTCGAGCGCATCGGCCAAGCCGATTTCCAGCGCCGCGATGTGGCGCTTGCGCAACGAGCGGATGATGAGGTCGGGCACCATCAGGCCGGCAACCGCCGCCGCGATCGGCACATAAAGCTGTAGCGACGCGCTGTAGCCGCCGTTGCGCAGCAGCAGCCATGCCAGCGCCGGGGGCAGCGTCAGCAGCAGGATCTTGCCGCCGATCAGCAGGCCCAGCGCGCCGCGGCCACGGAATCCCGCCACCACCAGGGTCTGCTGGAACTCCTGCAGGGTGCGCTTGGACAGCAGGCCGCTGCGGCTGACCAGCTCGCCCAGGCCTTGGATGACGCCCAGGGCACCGGGCCCGCTCGCCTCGGCCTCGGCCTTGGCGCCGTCGCCACGGCGCCGCATCGCCAGCACGCGCGCGCGGTAGCGGTCATTGTACACCATGCGCCGATTCAGGCTGGCCACCAGCAGCAGGAACAGCAGCGCGGCGGCGGCCAGCATGGTGATCCCCGGCAGGCCGAGGGCAATGCCCCTCACGACAGGCTCTTCTTCACGATGTGGCGCATTACCGCGAGGCCGATCGAAAACGACAATATGGCCGAGGCAAACACCTTCTGGCCGGCCTCGTTGTCGAACAACCCGGCAATGTACTCCGGGTTCAGCACACTGATGGCGAGGCCGGCGACCACCGGCAGGGAGCACAGGATGACGATGCTGGCGCGCGCCTCCGACGCCAGCGCCATACCGCGCGCGCGCAACGCCACACGCTTGCGGATCACGTCGGCCAGATTGTCGAGCGTCTCGCCCAGCGCGCCGCCGGTCTGGCTCTGCAACCCGATCGAGGTGGCGAAGAACCTGTATTCGGCAAGGTCGTTGCGTTCCGCCATCTCATACAGCGCGGTGTCCAGGGGAGAGCCGAGGGCCACCCGGTCGGCGACCAGGCGGAACTCGCCCGCCGTTGGCGCCGCGCTCTCGCGGGCGATCACCCGCATGGTCTCGGCCACCGGCACGCCGACCCGCACGCCGCGCACGACCATCGCCAGCGCGTCGGGGAATTGCATATAGAGCGCATTGCGGCGGCGGTTGGTGCAATACTTGTAGAACGCGCGGCAGATCAACAGGGCGGCCACCGGCACCAGGGCCAGGGCAATCCACCCAATCAGCGGAATTGCCACCTGCGCCATCAGGCGGGCGGCGACGGCGCTCACTGGCAGCACCACCCACCACTTGACCGGATAATGCTCGGCGCGGCTGGCGTCATAGCCGAACAGGCGGCCGACCTGGTGCAGCAAAGGCCGCGTCGCCAGCGGGATGCGGGCGCTCCGCAGCGCCTCGTTGGGTGCGGCGACACGGGCGTAGGCGCTGGTCACCACGCCGATGCGGGCCAGCACGCACTTCTGCCGCCGCTGCACCCGCAGGCCGGCCACAGCCGCCACCGCGGCGAGCGCCAACAGGACCGCCGTCACCAGCAGCAACTTGTGGATCAGCGCGACATCCATCATTCGATGCTGTCCATCGCCGCCGCCCAGGCCCGTTCCACGTTGAAATACGACAGGCGGTGCTGGAAGCTTGGCCGCGAACGTCCGATCCGGTAGTGCCCGAGCAGGCGCCCATCGTGGCTCTCGCCATCCACCTCGAACTGGAAGATGTCGTTCAGCGTCACGACGTCGCCCTCCAGCCCGCACACGTCCGTCACCTGCGTCACCCGGCGCACGCCGTCGCGCTGGCGCTCCACCTGGATGATCAGGTCGATGGCGCTGACGATCTGGGTGCGGATGGCGCGCGACGGCAGGCCCATGTTGCCCATCTGCACCATGTTCTCGATGCGGGTCAGCGCGTCGCGCGTGGTGTTGGCGTGGACCGTGGACATGCTGCCGTCATGACCGGTGTTCATCGCCTGCAACATGTCGAACGCCTCCGCGCCGCGCACCTCGCCGATGATGATGCGGTCCGGGCGCATGCGCAGCGCGTTGCGCAGCAGGTCGCGCTGGGTCACCTCGCCGCGGCCCTCCAGGCTGAGCGGGCGGGTTTCCATGCGCACCACATGCGGCTGCTGCAATTGCAGCTCGGCCGCGTCCTCCACGGTGATGATGCGCTCGTCCTCGTGGATCATGCTCGACAGCGCGTTGAGCAGGGTGGTCTTGCCCGAGCCGGTGCCGCCGGAGATCACGACGTTGAGGCGGGCGCGGCCGACGATCTCCAGCACCTTGGCCATCGCGGCGGTCAGCGAGCCATATGCGACCAGCCTGGCGAAGTTGATCTTCTGGCGCGAGAACTTGCGGATCGAGAGGTACGGGCCATCCAGCGCCAGCGGCACGAACACGATGTTGACGCGCGAGCCGTCCTTCAGCCGCGCGTCGACCATCGGGCTGCTCTCGTCCACCCGCCGCCCGACGCCGGCGGCGATCCGCTGGCAGACATTGGCGACATGGGCGGTGTCGCGGAAGCGCACGCTCGACAGCACCATGCGGCCGTTGCGCTCGATGAACACGCGGTCGGGGCCGTTCACCATGATATCGGTGATGGCGTCGTCTTCCAGCAGCGGCTCCAGCGGGCCGAGGCCGAGCATGTCGTGGACCAGTTCGGTGGCCAGCGCCCGTTGCTCGCGCCCGTTCATCTGCATCCGCCGTTCGGTGGCGATGGCGGCCAGCACCGTCTCCACCTCCTGCACCAGCCGCTCCGGCGTGAAGGTGGCGAGCAAGGCGGGGTCGAGCTGGGCCAGGCAGAGGCTACGCAACTCGACCAGCGCCGCATTGGCCTGGGCGATGGCGGTGATCGCCACCTGCGCCGGCTCGGCGGCGGCCTCCGCCACCGGGCTGGGTACGTGGCGGCGGCCGAACACGGCGGCGGCGTTGTCGCTCATGGTCGCCTACCGGACCCGGGCCGGCGCCACGGCGCGCGACCAGAACCGGCGTTTGCCCACGACAGGATCGACGGCGGTGGAGGGTGCCGCGCGCAGCAGCGCGATCTCGCGAGCCAGGTCCAGCACCGCGCGGCGGAATGGGCCGCCGGCCCGGATCGCGGCCTCGCCGAGGGTTGCCGCGTTGCCGACCAGTTTCGTCATGTCCGGCACGGCGATGTCGATTTTCAGCGCCAGCGCGTCCTCGACCTGCCGGCGGGTCAGCAGGCCGCGCCGGTCGCAGCGGTTCAGCACGATCAGCGGGCGGCCGGGCTGCATCGGCCCGTTCGGCAACGCCAGCAGCCGCAGCATGTCGCGCACGCAGGCCAGTGTCGGCTCCATCACCAGGACGCGGTGGTGGGCCAGCATCATCATGTCGCGGTGCATCGCCGCCGTCGTGAACGGCAGGTCGACAATGACGAAATTGTAGCGGTTGCGCAGTTCCAGCAGGAGGCGGTGCGCGGCGCCCTCGGTGTAGCCCGGCTGGTCGAGCAGCTTTTCCTCGGCGGCCAGGATATGCAGGCGGTCCCGCACCGCCTGCGCGGTACGCTCCACGAACAGGTGGTCCACCCGCTCCGGTTTTTCGAGCGCGGTGCGCAGGCCGCTGCCGGTGGTGGCCCCCAGCAGCATGGCGCAGGTGCCGCGTTGCAGGTCGGCGTCGGCCAGGATGGTGTGACGCGCCGCCTCGACGCCGAAATGCCATGCGAGGTTGGTGGCCAGGGTAGAGGCGCCGACGCCGCCGCGCACGCCGGTGACGCTCACCACCCGGCCGCCATGCACCGGCAGCGGCAATGCCGCCTGCCGCGAGACGAGCGGGCTGAAGTAGCGCGCCACCATGTCGCGTTGCAGCGGCTTGTGCAGGTATTCCAGCACGCCCAGGCCACGGGTGACCTGACGATAGAAGTTCGCATCGCCGCGATCGCCGAGCAGCAGCACGCGCACATCCGGCTCGACCACCTCGGACAGCCGGTCCAGGGCGCTGAGCGGCTGCTCCTCGCCGCTGATGTCGACGATCATCGTGCGCGGCGTCGGCATCTTCCTCAGCATCGCGATCGCCTCGCCAATGCCGGCGCGGCGAATCTCGAAATCGCGCGGCCCGCACTCGTCCAGTCCCGCGCGCAGGGTGGCGATGCTGTCGGCGTCGGTGACAAAGGCGAACAGCTCGGCCCGGTCGGCGCGCGGCGGCGCCTCGGGACCGGGACGCGCCAGGACCTCCGACATCACTGGTCCCCTGACGCGGCGACGGCCGGGGCCGCAGTCCCGGAGCCGGTCAGCGTGATCTTGGCCAATCCGCTATCGGGCAACGCCTTGGCGTGGCCGCTGCGCAGGCGGTCGATGGCGGTCACCGCCTGTTGCCCGGAACTGGAGTCATCGCCGACCCCGTGCAGCAGGTCGGCGGGATTTGCCGCCATCATGGCGAGGTTGAGAGTGTTGGCGTGGTTGGGCCGCCACGCGCCGACGCGGTCGTAGGGGTCGGTCGCCTGGCAGCCGGCCACCGCAAGCAGCAGGCCGAGGCAGTACGGCGCGCGCGCAGGCATGATCAAACTCCCATCTGAGGCGCTGCGGGTTTCATCACTGAACCACAAAGCCGGCGTCGATTGGCCGCCGTGCCGACGCAAGGCCGGCGGTCGCGCCCGCCGCCGGCACGCGCCCGGTCTGGCGCAACAGCAGCAGCCGCTCGAAATCGTTGGGCAGCGGGTTGCCGTCGATCGGGGTCGCCAACGCGGCCGGATTCGATACCGGCCGCACGATGTATGGCGTGACGATGATGACCAGCTCGGTTTCGTTGCGCTGGAACGCATCGGAGCGGAACAACGCGCCCAGGATCGGCAGCTCGCCCAGGAACGGCACCGCGCTGTCGGAGATGGTGGCGTTGTCCTGCAACAGTCCGGCGATGGCGAAGCTCTGGCCGCTGCCCAGCTCGACCGTCGTCTCCGCCCGGCGCACGGTCAGCGCCGGCACCTGGATGGTCGAGTTGCCGGACGATAGCTGCACCGCGCCCTGGGTGGTGAGCTGGCTGACTTCCGGGCGCACCTGGAGGCTGATGTCGCCATTGGACATGACGGTGGGGACAAAGGCCAGGCTGACGCCATACTGCTTGAACTCGATCGTGGTCTGGTTGTTCTGCTGCGCCACCGGGATCGGGAACTCGCCGCCGACCAGGAAGCTGGCGGTCTCGCCGCTCAGCGCGGTCAGGTTCGGCTCGGCCAGCAGATGCACCAGTTGGTCCTGCGCCAGGGCGTCGATCACGCCGTTGATGCCCAGGCGGCGGGCGTTCAAGCCAAACGCCGAGGTGGGCGTCGTGAGGTTGGAGATCAGGTTGGAGGTGGCGCCGGCGAAGGTGGCGTAGCTGCCGATGTTGGACAGCGCGCTCCAGTTCACGCCCAGGTCGCGGGTGAGCGTGCGGCCCATCTCGACGATGCGGACGCGCAGGTTGACCTGGACGCTGCCCCGCACCGCCAGGTTGTCGGTGGCAAGCTGGCCCGGCGGCAGCGAGCCACGCACCGCCTGCATGGCCTGCTCCGCCTCGCTGGCGGTGCCGAGCCGGCCGGTGGCGACAAGGCCGTTGCCCGTGGTTGCCACCGCCACGTCGCTGTCCGGCAGCGCGCGGGCGATGCTGGCGTGCGCGGCGAGGGCGGCATAGTGGCTGGGCGAGACGGTCACGTCGTACTGGCCGACCGGATGTCCGGCCGCGTCCAGGGCGGCGATGGTGGTGTGCCCGGGCGCCACGCCGAACGCGAACAGGGTGGTGGCGCTGGCGGGGCGCACCTCGACCACCTTCGGGTCGGCTGCGAACACGCTGGTGGCGGCGGCACCGAGCTGGAGCACCCGGCCAAGCCCCGCCTCCAGGGTGATGCCGCGCATGCCGGTCAGCCCCACGGCGCGAGGCGCCGATACCGGGCGCGGCGTTGCGGGCCATGGTGCTGCGGTCGGCAACATCGCCGGTTGCCGGGATATCACCGGCTGCAATGTCGCCGCCAATGTCGCTGGCAGTGTCGCGGGCAGTGTCGCCGCCAATGTCGCGGGCAGCGGCAGCGGTGGTCCAGCCGGGGGCAGGCCGTTGTCCGTGGCCGCGGCCACCACGTCGCTGACCGGCGGCGCGGGGGCGACGCTGGCGTGCGCGGCGGGGGCGGCGTGCCGGCTGGGCCAGACAGTCACGTCGTATTGGGCGACCCGCTGCCCGGCCGCGTTCAGGGCGGTGATGGTGGTGCGTCCTGGCGCCACGCCGA
>JAYTQW010000444.1:0-2462 GCA_043746535.1 Rhodospirillales bacterium | reverse complement strand
TGCTGGTGGAGACGGACGCGCCGTATCTGGCCCCGGTGCCGCATCGTGGCCGCCGCAACGAGCCGGCCTGGGTGGCCGACACCGCGCGCGTGCTGGCCGGCATCCGTGGGCTGGAGCCGGCGGCGCTGGCCGACCTCACCACCGGCAATTTCCGGCGACTGTTCCGCAAGGCCGCCTGATGCGGGTGACGCTGCTTGGCACCGGTGGCTCCGCCGGGGTGCCGCATATCGGCGGCGCGGACGGACGCGGCGATTGGGGCGCCTGCGACGCCGGCGAGCCGCGCAACGTGCGCAGCCGGGCCAGCATCCTGGTCAGCGGAGCAGGGGGCGAGTTGCTGGTCGACACCTCGCCGGAACTGCGCGTGCAACTGGTCGCCTGCGGCGTCGCCCGGGTCGATGCGGTGCTCTACACCCATGCCCATGCCGACCATATCCTGGGTCTGGACGATGTGCGCCTGCTCAACCGCATCGTCGGCCGCCCGCTGGACGCCTTTGCCACGCCCGGTGTGCTGAAGGAGCTGGAGCGGCGTTTCGACTACGCCTTCCTGCCGTGGGAGCCGCCAGGCTTCTTCCGCCCGGTGCTGGTGCCGCGCGCCGTCGAGCCTGGCGACACATTCACCGCCGCCAGCCACGTCGTGCGCATCTTCGAGCAGGATCACGGTTTCGTCAGCACGCTGGGCCTGCGCATCGGCGGGTTCGGCTATTCCACCGATGTGGTGACGCTGGACGAGGCGGCGTTCACGGCGCTGGCGGGTATCGACACCTGGGTGGTCGGCTGCTTCCAGCGCGCACCGCACCGCACCCATGCCTGGCTGTCGCGCGTGCTCCACTGGATCGCCCGGCTACAGCCGCGCCGGGCCGTGCTGACGCATATGGGCCACGACATGGACTGGTCGTGGCTGGCCGCCAATCTTCCGCCGGGTGTCGAGGCCGGCTACGACGGCATGGTGCTGGACATCGACTGAGTGCCTACGAACCACACTCTTAAATTCCATAATATGCATTCTGCGTCATTTGAGCATGCAGCAAAATTGGCCGAGATCTGGCTGGAACATGATGGGATTTGGTGGGCCCGGTGGGGCTCGAACCCACGACCACAAGATTAAAAGTCTCGTGCTCTACCAACTGAGCTACAGGCCCATCCCCGCCCGCCTTTGACGCCAAGGCGAGCGGTGCGTCAAGCGTGCGCCGCGTTACTTCACGTCGGCGGCCACGCGCATGTGGATGATCTTGTCGGGGTTGGAGACGCTGCCGCTGCCGCCGGCGCCGCGCTTGATCTTGTCCACCAGATCCATGCCGGACACCACCTGCCCCCAGATGGTGTACTGGCCATCCAGGTTCGGCGCCGGTGCGAACATGATGAAGAACTGGCTGTCGGCGCTGTTCGGGTCGCTGGTGCGGGCCGCGCCCACGGTGCCGCGCAGGAACTTGCGGGTGCGGGTGAACTCGGCCGGAAGCGTGCCCAGCGTGCTGCCGCCGGTGCCGGTGCCGGTCGGGTCGCCGCCCTGGGCCATGAAGCCCTCGATCACCCGATGGAACGGCGTGCCGTCATAGAAGCCCTGGCGCGCCAGCGTCTTGACCCGCTCGACCGTCTTGGGAGCGATGTCCGGGAACATCTGGATCACCACACGGCCATCCTTCAGGTCGAGATACAGCGTGTTCTCCAGGTCCGGCGCGGCGGCCTGAGTGGTTTCGGACATGATGGCTCCTAGCATGGGCGTTGCGACAAGCAGGCTGGTGAACAGGCGACGGCGCATGGATGTCTCCCTCGCGTCAGGCGTGGTGGGTGGGCTGTGGGACCGCGAGCTTGGCGAAGATGCGTTCCAGGGTGTGGGACGGGACGAAGCTGCTGACGTCGCCGTCCAGTTGCGCGATTTCCTTGACGAAGCGCGAGGAGATGAACTGATGCCGCTCGCTGGCCATCAGGAACACCGTCTCAATCGTCGGGTCCAGCCGATAGTTCATTCCAGCCATCTGGAACTCGTAGTCGAAATCCGACACCGCGCGCAGCCCGCGCACGATCACATCCGCGCCGACCTCCCGCGCCAGGTGGATCAGCAGGCAGTCGAACGCGCGCACCTCGATCGCCGCTCCGGTGCGCGCGGCGACGGCGCCAAGCTCGTGCTGGACCAGCTCGACCCGCTCGGCGATGGAGAACATCGGCGACTTGCCGACATTGGCGGCCACGCCGACCACCAGCTTGCCGACGATCCCGGCGGCGCGGGCGATGATGTCCAGATGGCCGTTGGTGATCGGGTCGAACGTGCCCGGATAAAGCCCGACGCCAAGGCTATGCTCCTTGGGTCCGCGCGCCTCACTCATCTCCCAGATCCAGCGGCATGTCGGGCGTCGCGATATCGGGCGTCGCGATGCCGGGCGCCAGATCGGTCGCATCGTCCTCGGTCATCCCCTCGACCACCGGGAACACGCTGGACACCTGCTCGCCGGCATCGAGGCGGAACA
>JAYTQW010000443.1:0-3873 GCA_043746535.1 Rhodospirillales bacterium | reverse complement strand
TCGGACAGGCTGGCCAAGGTGCCGTCGGCCTCTCGCAGCAGGTCCGAGCGCCAGCGCAGCAGCTTGCGGCGGAAGAATTCGACCTGATAAGGATTCATGAATTCCTCATCATCGGTGGGCACGTAGTCTGACGGCAACGTCACCATCATGCTGGCATTCCCTGCTTTCGAGGCTCCGGGCAGCGAGTCCCAGACGCCAAATCAACTCTGGTATCAGGCATTTGCGGTGGGCGTTCGTGTCGGGGCGGCTATAAACAGGGCCAGCACCCGCCACAAGGGGGCAGATGCGCGGCGATCAGTGCCCGCGCCGCGCCAGTTCCACTTGTACCCGTAATGTCACGTCGGCCAGCAACGTCCGCAGCGCCGGGTCGGCGGCGATGGGCACCGCCCGCGCCAACGCCGCGAGTTGCCGCAAGGCCGCGCCGGCGGCATCGTTCGGCGACAGCAGAGTACGCTGCAACGCGGCGATGCCGTCCAGCATGGCGCGGCCATGGCGCCGGGCGGCGCGGTCGCGCACCCGCTCGGCGATCTCGTCCTCCTGCAACCCCAACAGGCTGCTGGCGGCCAATCCGGCGGAACTGCCGACGGCCACGGCCATTGCCGGCTCGGCCGCGTCCGGCAGGGCGAAGCTGCCGTCGCCATTGCGCGCGACGGAGGCGCGCGGCGGCGACGCGGCGGTGCTGGCGGTCGGTCGGATGGCGGGCAGCATGGGGCCTCCTGGCACCGGCAAGCTGCACCCCGATCATTGACGAACCGTTCACTCAACGGCGCGATAACGGTCGCCGATGGCAACAATCATCCTTCGGCGCGCTCCATGGCCGCTGGTCCTGCCCTGCTTGGCCCGGCCCTGCTTGGCCCGGCCCTGCTTGGCCCTGTTCGGCTTGGCCCTGCTCTGCCTGGCATGGAGCGCCTGCCCGGCGGCGGCGCAGGTGCGGATCAAGGACATCACCGATGTCGAGGGCATCCGCGACAACCAACTGGTCGGCTACGGCCTGGTGGTCGGGCTGGCCGGCACCGGCGACCGGCTGGACAGCTCGGTGTTCACCCGCGAGTCGCTGATCGGCATGCTGGAGCGGCTGGGCGTCAACACCCGCGACCAGGCGGCCAAGCTACAGACCAAGAACGTGGCGGCGGTGATGGTCACCGCCAACCTGCCCGCGTTCGCGCGCATCGGCGGGCGGATCGACGTGGCGGTGTCGGCGCTGGGCGACGCCACCAACCTGAATGGCGGCACGCTGCTGGTGACGCCGCTGCTGGCCGCCGATGGCGAGGTGTATGCGGTGGCGCAGGGGGCCATGGCGACCGGCGCCATCGCCGCCGGAGGCGCCGCCGCCTCCGTCACGCGCGGCGTGCCGACGGCGGCGCGCATCGCCAACGGCGCCACGGTGGAGCGGGAGACGGCGTATCAACTTTCCGGCCATGCCTCGCTGCGGCTCGGCCTGCGCAACCCCGACCTGACGACCGCCCGGCGCATCGCCGAGGCGATCGACCATGCGCTTGGCAATGGCTTGGCGCATGTGCTCGACCCCCGCACCGTGCAGCTCGACTTCGGCCATCGCGACACGGTGGAGACGCTGGCGCAACTGGAAGACCTGCGGGTCGAGCCGGACACGGCGGCGGTGGTGGTCATCGAGGAGGCCAGCGGCACTGTCGTCATGGGCGCCGACGTGCGCATCAGCACCGTCGCCATCGCCCAGGGCAACCTCACCATCCGCATCACCGAGACGCCGGAGGTGAGCCAGCCGGGGCCGCTCTCCAACGGGGTGACGGCGGTGGTGCCGCGCACCAAGATCCAGGTCAGTGACGGCCACGACCGCAAGCTCGGCATCCTGCACGGCAGCGCCACGTTGCGCGATCTGGTGGCCAGCCTGAACGCGCTCGGCGTCGGGCCGCGCGACCTCATCAGCATCCTGCAATCGATCAAGGCCGCCGGCGCGTTGCAGGCGGAACTGGAGGTACGGTGAGCCAGATATCGCCCCAGGCCGGGCCGCCAAGCGCCGCCGAACTCGCCCAGCCACAGGCCGCGCGCACCTGGAAGGCGGCGCAGGACTTTGAGGCGGTGACGTTGACCGAACTGCTGAAACCGATGTTCGAGACGGTCGACCCGGCCAGCGGCATCACCGGCGGCGGCATGGCCGAGGGCACCTGGCGGCCACTGCTGACGCAGGAGATCGCGCGTCACCTGGCGCGGCACGGCGGCCTCGGCCTGGCGGCCCCGGTGTACCGGCAGATGTTGCAGATGCAGGAACGCCGATGAGTCATGATTGCGCGGCGGAACTGATCGAGATTTTGCAGGCGGAGAACGCGGCGTTGCGGGCCGGGGATGCCGTGGGCGCGGCGGCGCTGCTCGCGCGCAAGCAGATCGCGGCCACCGCGTTCGCGGCTGCCCACCGGCGCGGCCGGGCGCCTCCGCCGCATGGGGTGGTGCGGCGACTCAACGACCTCGCCGACGAGAACAAGGCATTGCTCGAACGCGCCATCGCCGTACAGGGGCGCGTGATCGAAACATTGGCGCGCGCCATCCCCGCCGCCCTGGCCCGCAACACGGCGACCGCGCCGCGCTATGACGCGCGCGGCACGCTGGCGCAGCGTCCCGTCACTGCCTGGACGCTGCGCGGGCGCGCCTGACGCGAACATCGCCGTCGCTTGAGGCTCACGTCTTTCGCGGCATGTCTTTCGCGGCATGGCCGCGCGTGTTACGCGCAGGCGGTGCGGGCGGGAGGAGGCCACGGCAATGCAGGCGACGCTGTTCGTGCCAGCCCCGTTCGACGCCATCGCCGGTGGCCCGATCTACAACCGCGCCATCGTCGCCGGCCTGCGCGACGCCGGCCACGCCGTCGACGTGGTGGAATTGTCCGGACGCCACCCGTTGCCGGACGCTGTGGCGCGCGGGTCGGCGCTGACGGCATGGCGGGCGCTGGCGCCTGGCGCGCTGGCCCTGATCGAAGGCGAGTGCCTGCCAGCTTTTGCGGGCCTCGCCGACGAGCTTGCGGCGCGTGGCGCGGTCGGCCTGATCCATCATCCGACCGCACTGGAGATCGGGCGCGACGATCGCGCGCGCGCCGAACTGCGCGGGATCGAGATGCGCCTGTTCCCGGTGCTGCGCCGCATCGTCGTCACCAGCGACGACACCGCCCAGCGCCTGCATGAGTTCGGCGTCGCCGCAGGGCGGGTGGCCGTGGTGACACCGGGGATGCCCCAGGTGCCGCGCAGCACCGGCCCGGCGCTGGCGGGCTGCCGCATCCTCAGCATCGGCAACCTGCTGCCGCGCAAGGGCCACGATGTGCTGCTGCGCGCATTGGCGCGGCTGCGCGACCTCGACTGGACGCTCACCATCGTCGGCGGCGCGCATGACGCGCCATATGCGGCAATGCTGCCGGCGCTCGCTGCCGAGTTGGCGATCGGCGAGCGGGTCAGCTTCGCCGGCGCGGTGCCGCCCGCCGCGTTGGAACCGCTCTGGGCGGCGTGCGGGCTGTTCGCGCTGGCCACGCATTACGAAGGCTACGGCATGGCGGCGGCCGAGGCGTTGCGGCGCGGCCTGCCGGTGGCGGTGACCGCAGGCGGCGCACAGGCAGGCGTGGTGCCGGCCTCGGCGGGCGTGATCGCCGCCCCCGGCGACCACGATGCGTTGTCGAAGGCAATGCGCCGGATCATCTATGACCGCGCCGTGCGGCTGGCGATGGCGGATGCGGCCTGGCAGGCAGGCGCCGCGTTGCCAGACTGGGCGACGCAGGTGCGACGTTTCGCGGCCGCGCTGGAACTGTAAGGGAGGTTTGACCATGGCATTGCTCGGCTGCATCGCCGACGACTTCACCGGCGCCACCGATCTGGCGGCGATGCTGGTGGCGAACGGGATGCGCACCGTGCAACTGCT
>JAYTQW010000442.1:0-5474 GCA_043746535.1 Rhodospirillales bacterium | reverse complement strand
CTGTCGTCGGCCACCACCCCCCAGCGCAGCAACTCGGCCGAGACCCTGACCGCCAGCGCACGGTCGGGCGTGACCAGGGCGGCGATCCGGCCGGGCGCCTGCAACGCATCGCGCAGCACCAGCGCCACCGCCACCGCCTCCTCCTGCTGGTCGGCGGGCGACAGCAGCGACAGCCCGGCGATGTCGCCCACGCCGGCGCCGCGCCACTCGCCAAGCCGGCTGGCCGGGAGCAGCGCCCGCGCCAGCAGCGCCGCGCGCCCGGCCGGAGTCGCAGCCGCAGTCGCGGAGAGTGTCGCGGAGAGCGCGTCCCACACCCGCACCTCGTCGCGCCGCACGCCCATGCCGGTCAGCAGGCCGGCCAGCGTCGCCTGCGGGTGCGCGCAGTCGAGCGCGTCCCAGGTCGCCTCCGGCATGTCGGTGTCCAGGCCGGGCAACACCACCTGGCCACCCGGCAGGCGGCTCACCACCCGCAACAGCGCCGCCACCGACGGGATGCCGCCGCTGCTGCCGGCCACCCAGACCGGCATGGCGGGCGGAGCATCCTCCCAGTCCCGCGCCAGTGCCCGCAGCAGCCGCACCTGCCGCGCCGCCGGGTTCATCAGCCCCCGCTCCGCCAGCCATGCCGGCCAGGCGCGGGTGACGATGGCCAGGAACCGCAGCGTCACCTGCCAATGCTCGGCATAGGCGCCCTCGTTGGCGCGGCCCAGCGCGTCCGGCAGGTCGAGTTCGGCGCGCTCCGCCTCGTCCATCAGCGCCGCCAGCTCCTGCGCCAACGCCCAGGCACGGTCGGCCGCGCGCACGCCGCCATGCTCCTCCGGCAACTGCATGATGAGCCGCGCCAGCACCGCCAGCCGCTCCGGCGCATCCACCGCCGGCGGCAGGTCGAGCGCCCCGGCCAGCGCCAGCGGCGTCTCGTCGAGCGCCCCCAATGCCACGATGCGCGGCAGCAGCATCGGCCGGCCCTCGGACACGTGCAGGAACGCATCCGCCAGCGTCCGCGCCGCGCGCCGGGTCGGCAGCAGGATCAGGCCGCGCGACGGGTCCGGCGCCGCCGCATCCAGCCAACGCGCCGCCAGCGTGTCGAGGAACGGCGCTCCGGGCGGGATGGTGGCGACGGCGGGCGGCATCAGCGCGCCTCGCCCGTCACCTGCGCGTGCAGCAGGAACTCCGCCTCGGCCAGGTCGGGCGGGGTCGAGAGGTGGAACCACAGCCCGTCATGCACCACGCCGCGCAGCCGCCCGGTGGCGATGGCGCGGTCCCATAACAGGTTCATGCTGAACGGCCCGTCCGGCGCCTGCGCGAACAGCGCCGGAGCGATAAGCTGCACGCCGGCGAACACATACGGCACGATCTCCCGCTCCTTCGGCCGGCGCACGATGCCCCACGGATCGAGTGCGAAGTCGCCGCGCCCGACATCGGCCGCGACCTGGAAGCTGCGATGCACCAGCAGCACGGCGTCCGCCTCGTCGTCCCAGGCGGCGGCGAGACGGAGCAGCGCGGGCGTCGGCCCATCCACCCAGAACGCATCGCCGTTGATGACGAAGAACGGCTCCGGCCCCAGCGCGTCCAGCGCCGCGCGCACGCTGCCGCCGGTGTCGAGCAACGCCGCCTCCTGCCGCAGCACCGTCTCCGGCGGCCCCTCGCGGGCGGCCAGGAACTCGGCCACGCGGCCGGATTGCCAGTGCGCGTTGACGACCACCCGCGCCACCCCGGCCTCGTCCAGCCGGTCGAGCGCGTGCGCCAGCAACGGCCGCCCGCCGAGCGGCAGCAAGGGTTTGGCGGTGGCCTCGGTCAGCGGACGCATCCGGGTGCCGAGGCCCGCCGCCAGCAGCATGGCGCTGCGCGGATGGTTCATGCCAGGCTGGCTCAAGCGAGTGCGGCCAGGCGGTCCGGCCAGCCGTCGAGTGTGGCCATGCGGCTATCCTCCGAATGCGCGGCGTCCAGCGTCACCGTCAGCGCATCATAGGGCCGCAGCGCCCCGAGTCGGTCGGGCCATTCCACCAGCACCACGTCGCGCACCGCCTCCTCCCAGCCGAGTTCCTCCAGCGCCGCTGGCCCCGTCAGCCGCCACAGGTCGAAGTGATGCACCCGGAAACGCGGGGTGTCGTAGCTCTGCACCAGCGTGAAGGTCGGACTGGGCACTTCCAGGCCCGCCTCCCCGGTCGCCGCCCGCAGGAACGCCCGCGCGAACGCCGACTTGCCGGCGCCGAGCGGCCCCTCCAGCAGGATCGCGTCGCCGGCATGGGTCTGGCCGGCGGCGCGGGCGGCGAGGCGTTCGGTGGCGGCGAGGTCGGCAAGATTGAGCTGGCGGGCCATGCGGCGAATGTGCCGCCTGTGACGAGGCGAGGCAACATGGTGTCGAACAGCACACAGTCAAATTATTGCATTGCGTTAAGCGATAGTGGTATTCAACGATGCTGCCCGGGATGTTGGAGCCGGTATTGAAGGGCCTCGACATGGCGCAGGCTGAAATCAGGCCGCAAGCGGCGGTCGACCTCACCAGTTGCGACCGCGAGCCGATCCACCATATCGGCGCGATCCAGCCGGTGGGTTTCCTAGTCGCCCTTTCGCCCGACTGGACGATCGTCCGGTTGTCGGCCAACGCCGCGCGCCACCTGGGCGGCGATACCGAGACGCTGCTCGGCGCCTCCCTCATTAAGGTCGTCAACGCCGAGGCGTGCCACGTCATCCGCAACCGGCTGGCGTCCCTGCACGGCGCCGACGCCGTCGAACGCGCCTTTGCGGTCGCGCTGCGCGACGACACGGCGCGGTTCGACCTGGCGTTGCACAGGTCGGGCGAGACAATCGTCATCGAGGCCGAGCCGAGCCAGTCCGCCGGCACACTCAACGCCGGCCATATGGTGCGTGCGATGCTGGCCCGCCTGCAAGGACAGGCAAGCCTGGTGCGCGAGGCCACGCGGCTGATTCAGGCCCTGACCGGCTTCGACCGCGTGATGATCTACCGCTTCCACCCCGACGACACCGGCGAGGTCATCGCCGAGCGGGTCATCGCCGGGCTGGAACCCTATTTCGGCCTGCGCTACCCGGCCGAGGACATCCCGCGTCAGGCGCGTGAACTGCTGGTCCGCAACCCGGTGCGGCTGCTGGCCGACGTCAACGCCGAGCCAAGCCCGATCGTGTCGCAGCCGGGCCTCGCCGATGTGCCGCTCGACCTGTCGATGAGCACGCTGCGCGCGCATTCGGCGATGTGCATCGAGTATCTCCGGAACATGGGCGTGGGCGCGACCATGACGATCTCGCTGACGCGCCACGGCAAGCTGTGGGGGCTGATCTCCTGCCACCATATGTCGCCACGCCATGTCGGCTTCGAGCAGCGCACGACCGCAGAGCTGTTCGGGCAAATACTGTCGCTGCTGATCGAGCAACGCGAACGCGACGACACCGACGATTACGAGGCCCGCACGCGGACGCTGCATGACCGGTTGATCGCCGGCGTCGTCGAGCGGGGTTCGTCGGTGACCGATGTCGCCGAGCTTGCCGACCGCATGGCGGAGCTGGTGCCGTGCGACGGCATCGGCGTCTATGTCGATGGCCATGCCACGCTCAAGGGCCTGACGCCGACGGCTGCGGAGTTCATGGCGCTGTGCGCCTTCCTCGACCGCACGATGGCCAGCGAGGTCTCCGCCATCACGGCACTGGGCGAGGTCTATGCGCCGGCGCACGGGTTCCTCGACCGCGCCGCCGGCATCCTGGTGGTGCCCTTGTCGTGGTCGCCACGGGAATACGTCATCTTTTTCCGCCAGGAACTGGCGCGTTCGGTCATCTGGGCCGGCATCCCGGGCAAGGTGCCCGTCTTTGGACCGCACGGCGTTCGCCTCACGCCACGCAAGAGCTTCGAGGCCTGGCGCGAGGTCGTGCGCGGGCATTCGATGCCGTGGACCAAACCCGAGCAGCGCGCCGCCGAGGCGTTGCGCGTGACCTTGCTCGAGGTCGTGCTGCACCTGAGCGATCAGAACGAGCGACAGAACCGTGCCGCGGCGCATAAGCAGGAGCTGCTGGTCGCCGAGCTCAATCATCGCGTGCGCAACATCCTCGGGCTGATCCGCGGGCTGGTGGCGCAAAGCCGGACCAGCGCCGCCGATGTCGCGACCTTTGCCGAGGTGCTCGGCGACCGCGTCTATGCGCTCGCCAGGGCGCACGACCAGATCACCGCCAAGAACTGGGATCCCAGTCCGTTGGCGAAGTTGATCGCGACCGAAGCCGGCGCCTATCTCGGGTCTGGCGCGGTTCGGGTCGCGGCTCGCGGCCCGGCTGTCTCGTTGCAGCCGTCGGCATTCTCGACAGTGGCGCTGGTGCTGCATGAGCTGATGACCAATGCCGCCAAATACGGGGCGCTCAGCGACAATGCCGGGCAGGTCGCGATCCATTGGAGCATCGAGGCGGATGGCGACGTGGCGCTCGAATGGCGCGAGTCCGGTGGGCCGCCGGTTCAGGCGCCGTCGCGGCTGGGTTTTGGTTCGACGATCATCCAGCGCTCGATCCCGCATGAACTCGGCGGCAAGGCCGTGATCGACTATGCCACGGGCGGACTGCGCGCGCATTTCGTCGTGCCCAGATCCTATGTGGTGATCGATGACGACGATGCCTCGCAGGCCAGTTCCCCGGCAACTGCGACGCAGCCGGCGCGGCTGTCCGGGCTGGTGCTCCTGGTCGAGGACAACGTGATCATCGCGCTCGATGCGGAGGACATGCTGATGTCGCTCGGCGCCGAGCGCGTGACCGTGGCCAGCAACGTGGCCGACGCCCTGCGCGCGATCGCGTTGGAGACGCCCAGCTTCGCGCTGCTCGACATCAACCTCGGCCATGAGACGAGCTGGCCAGTGGCGGCGCGCCTTCGCAAGCTGGGCGTGCGGCATGTGTTTGCGACAGGCTATGGCCGTGGCCTCGACTTTCCGCTCGAGCATCGGCTGACGCCCTCGATCACCAAGCCCTACAGCGCCGAAACCATCTCGATGGCCGCTGGAGAGGCGATGAACGCCAGTGCCGCCTGACATCGGCGCCTGTGCGTGCGCCTGATCGCTGTCGCGCGCGTGCGCAACGAGGCCGATATCGTCGAGGCGTTCGTGCGCCATCACGCCAGCTTGGTGGACTGGCTGATCCTGCTGGACAACGGCAGCACCGATGCCACCGGCGATATCCTACAGTCGCTGAAGCGCGAGGGCGCGCCGATTTCGCTCTACCGGGCTGACACCGCCATCTTCACCGAGGCTGGTCACAACACGTTCCTCCTGCGTCAGGCTGTGGCTTTGGCCGCCGACTGGGTCCTATGTCTCGATTGCGACGAGTTCGTCGACACACGTCGCGCGGCGCTGCCGCTGCGGTCTTATCTTGCGGCAGTGCCCGCCGGTGTCGAATGTCTCGAACTGGCCCTGGTCAGCTATCACGCGACCGCCGCGGATAACCCGGACGAGTCGATCGCGCCCAAGCGGATTCGCCGGCGCAGCGAGCCGAGC
>JAYTQW010000441.1:0-2085 GCA_043746535.1 Rhodospirillales bacterium | reverse complement strand
AGGTAGCTCGGCGTCACCGGTTGTGGCGTCAGCAGGTCGACCGGCAAGCCGTGATGCACGGTCTGGAAGAACGCGGCCTCAGGCAGCGGCAGGCGCTGGTTGTCGGAAATCGATATCACCGGCGCGTTCGGGAACATCGCGAACATCGGCTTCAGTTCAGGCAGGTCCAGCCGGCCATGCAGCGTGGTGACGAACGGCGTGCGCTCGCGGCTGAACAGCGCGAACGGGTGGTAGTCGAGATGGCAGTGCAGGATGTCGAACTCCTCCGCCTGCCGTGCCACCATCGCCATCATCAGCGCGTGCGGCGCGTTGACGTCGCGCACGCTCTTATCCAGGCGCAGCGCGCGCGGCCATGGGGCGACCAACTCAGCCGAGGTCACGCTGTCGCCGCTGGCGAACAAGGTGACGTCGTGGCCCATCGACACCAGCTCCTCGGTCAGGAAGGAGACCACGCGCTCGGTCCCGCCATAGGTCTTGGGCGGAACCGCTTCGTGCAGCGGCGACATTATTGCAATTCGCATAAGGACTCCTACGCCAGGTTATGCCGCAAGTTGCACTAGCGGTAATAATAATACGGATGATACGGGTGGTAGTACCCCGGCCCCACGACAATGCAGCCGGACAGGGATACCGCAGTCAGCAAGGCAAGCACTGGCAGCGCGATGCGGCGAAACAGACGCCGTTGAGTGGTCATGGCGAACTCCTGTGGGCAAGCGTCACCCTGTACAGGCCGATTACGGCGTTTCCGTGGACAACACCACCACTCGCCAATGCCACTCGTCATGAGGGAAGTGATGCGCCAGGCACTTCAAAATTTCGTGATACGGCTTGGGCGGCAAGGTCCACATTCCGCCATGTTTCGTCGCGACAAGAACATCATGTCGCGGTTATGCTCGGAACAGGATAATTTTCGAGGATGCTTTCAATGCGTATGCAGCAGACAGTATTTCGTCTTTCCACGGCCCTGGCCATTACCGGCGTGGCGTTCGGCCCGATGACCGCGCAGATGGCATGGGCCCAGTCACAGCCCCAGTCACAGCCCCAGTCACAGGCGCTGCGGCCGTTGCCGCCGCTGGCGCCTGCCGCAGCCGCCGCCACCACCGCCGACGTCAACGCGGCCGACCCGCCATCGCGCGTCGGCCGCCTGGCCCGCGTCACCGGCACGGTCTCGTTCCACACTGCGGACGAGGACCATTGGGAGCCGGCGACCATCAACTACCCGGTCACCACCGGCAACGCCTTCTGGACCGAGCCCCGATCCACTGCTGCCATCGACATCGACGCGGCGCACGCGGCACTCGATCAGCAGACCGAGTTCGACATCGACACCCTGGATTCGCAGAACTTCGCCGCCACCGAGGCGCAGGGCGCGGTCTATCTGACCATCAACCTGATTGGTCCGGGGCAGAGCTACAGCATCGCGACACCGCGCGGCACCGTCAGCATCGCGGCGGTCGGACGTTATGAGATCGTCGCCGGCGACACCGAGCGTCCGACCACCGTCACCGTGGTGGACGGCGCGGCGCAGGTCACTGGCGTCGATCTCGCGTTGCAGATCGGCCCGCACCAGACCGCCTCGCTGGTCGGCACCGACAATTTCCAGGGCGGCGTCGGGCCGGAAAGCGACGACACCTTCCTCGCCGCGCAACTGCTGGCGGAGCGGGCATTGCCGCCGCTGGCGCAGGGAGTGCCCGGCGGCATCACGCAAACCACCACGGTGAGGCGGCGCACGGTCTATGTGCCGCCGCCCGAGGTGCAGCAGATGACCGGCTCCGAGGATCTCTCCACCACCGGCGACTGGTCCGATACGCCGCAATACGGCCATGTCTGGTACCCGCCGGTGGCGCGTGACTGGGTGCCGTACCGTCATGGCCACTGGGCATACGTGCAGCCCTGGGGCTGGACCTGGGTGGACGATGCCTCGTGGGGGTTTGCGCCATTCCACTACGGCCGCTGGGTGCAGGTCGACCAGCGCTGGGGCTGGACGCCGGGCGTGGTGCATGACCGGGGCTACGCGGCGCCGGTGTACGGCACGCCTCAGTACCAGCCGCCGGTGTACGCGCCGGCGCTGGTCAGCTTCGTCGA
>JAYTQW010000440.1:0-2163 GCA_043746535.1 Rhodospirillales bacterium | reverse complement strand
CGCGCCGGGAGACCTTTTTTGAAGGCGTCGATGGCGCCCATCGTGCCGGTGGTCCTCTGGTCGGTTAGCGCCGTTTCTCCGTGCCGCCCATGCTCTCCCGAGGTCTCGCACGCAGCCTGGGTCAAGGCTGGCCGAGGGCCATCGCCGCAGGGGGCGCGCAGCGGCCTTGACGCAGGCGAGTTCGGCGGCGCGCCGAGCCAGCCGGATACGTGGCAACCCAGCGCCGAATGTAGCCGGACGTGGTTATAGCCCTTGCGCCAGGACCTCGACCTACAACGGAGGCTCTGTCGACAACTCTGAGGTTACCCAAAGAGGTGGTGCGGGTGGTCGGAATCGAACCGACACTCCTTGCGGAACCGGATTTTGAGTCCGGCGCGTCTACCAGTTCCACCACGCCCGCATCCGGCTGTCGCCATACAGGAAACCGGGCGGCAGTGCCAGCCATCCGCGCTCGCATGCACTTTACGAAAGCGCATTTGCAACCGCTCCGGCGCTCCGTTATACCCCGGCCTCGCTGGTCCCGAATAGCTCAGTTGGTAGAGCACGCGACTGTTAATCGCTAGGTCGTAGGTTCGAGTCCTACTTCGGGAGCCAGCCGCCCTCTCCGGCGGCGAGCAGCGGCGGGTGAACCGCGCGCGCGGTTTTATCGGCGACCATCCGGATCAGATGACGCCGGCGCAGGGGCACGCATGACCGAGACCGTCCTCACCAATGCGCTGATCGTGCTGCCCGACATGCTGCTGTCTGGCAGTGTGCTGGTGCGCGACGGCCTGATCGCCGATGTCCAGGAGGGCCGCTCGGCGCTGCCCGGCGCCATCGACCTCGGCGGCGACCTGCTGATCCCCGGCGTGGTGGATGTCCACACCGATAACCTCGAACGCCAGGTGACGCCGCGCAGCAACGCGCGCTGGCCGTCGCGCTCCGCCATGCTGGCGCACGACGCGCAATGCGCCGCCGCCGGGGTCACGACCGTGCTGGACGCGATCTGCCTCGGCAACCTCGGCTATGCGGGCAGCCGGATGCAGACCTCGCGTGACGCGGTGGTGGACCTGGAGGCGCTGAGCCGGACCGGGCTGCTGAAATCCGAGCACTTCCTGCACCTGCGCTGCGAAATGCCGGCGGGCGACGTGCTGGCGATGGCGGAGCCGCTGGCCCGGCATGAGCTGGTGCGCATGGCCAGCCTGATGGACCACAGTCCGGGCGTCGGCCAGCACCGCGACCTCGCCCGCTACATCGCCAGCCGGCGTCAGGAAGGCTATGGCCCAGCCGAGATCGAGCGCCATGTCGACGAGATGATGACGCGCCGGGTGGCGATGCGCGCGCCGAACCGCGCGGCGCTGCTGGCGCTGTTCGCCGGCCGGGGGCTGGCGCTGGCCAGCCACGACGACGCCTCCGCCGAGGAGATCGCCGAGAACGCCGCCGACGGCATCACCATCGCCGAGTTCCCGGTCACCATGGTCGCCGCCAAGGCCGCGCACCGGGCCGGGATGCGGGTGATCGCCGGCGCTCCCAACATCGTGCGCGGCGGCAGCCATACGGGCAACGTCGCCGCCAGCGACCTGCTGGCGGCGGGCGTGGTCGATGCGCTGGCCTCCGACTACGTGCCGGCGGCGCTGGTCGAGGCGGCGTTCATGCTCGACGCGGTGCCGCTGCCGCAGGCCATCGGCATGATCACCGCAATCCCGGCCGACCTTGCCCGGCTACCGGACCGGGGCCGCATCGCGCCGGGGCTGCGCGCCGACCTGGTGCATCTGACGATGCTCGGCCGCCTGCCGGTGATCCGCGCGGTGTGGCGCGAGGGCGCGCGGGTGGCGTGAGGCGTTACGCGCTCTACTACGCGCCCGACGCCCGCGATGCGCTGTGGCAGGCGGGCTGCGCGTGGCTCGACCCGAGGGCGCCGTTGGCGGGACTGGCCGAGATCACGGCCGAGCCGCGCCGCTATGGCTTCCACGCCACGCTGAAGCCGCCGATGCAACTGATCGAGGGTGCCGATGTGGATGCCGTGCTGGCGGCGGCGCGAGCCGTCGCCGGGCAGGTGCCCGCCTTTGCCCTGCCACCGCTGGCGGTCGCCGACTGGCACGGTTTCCTGTGCCTGCGCGAGACGCTGGCCTCGCCGTCGTTGCAGGCGCTGGCCGATGCCTGCGTCGCCGGGCTGGATCATCT
>JAYTQW010000439.1:0-3169 GCA_043746535.1 Rhodospirillales bacterium | reverse complement strand
CGTTGCCAATGACCCCTTCTTTGGCCGCGTCGGCAAGCTGAAGGCGAGCGGCCAGCGTGACCAGGAGCTTAAGTTCGAGCTGCTGGTGCCGGTCAACAGTACCGCCCACCCGACCGCCTGCTGTAGCTTCAACGCGCATCTGGATCATTTCAGCCAGGTGTGGGATCTGCGGCTGCAATCTGGCGAGCGGGCGCATACCGGCTGCGTCGGTTTTGGGTTGGAGCGGATCGCCCTGGCGCTGTTCCGCCACCATGGCCTGGACAGCGCAGCCTGGCCGGCCGGCGTCCACGCGGCGTTGTGGCCGTGAACATGCTGGCCCGCCCCACCGTGGCGGCTCTGCCGATGATCGACGGCGCATGCAGCGCGTTGCATGGCAACGACCGCATGTGGCCGCTGACCAACTGCTACGTCGATCTTTGGGTGGAGATACTACACGCCTGGGGCCACGACCCAATCGACAGCTTCGCATTCTGCGCGGCGCAGGCGTTCGAGGGTGATCATTTCACCTTCTTCAAGTTCCCGGCAGCCGATATCGAGGCGTTGCACGGTGTCCGCCTGGAAGAATTGGCCCTGTTCGACGACTTCGAGCGGCATCTGCTGGTGCAGACCAGGCGCGGGCGCGTGCCGTTGGTCGAGGTGGACGGCTTCCACCTGCCCGACACGCGCACCACCAGCTATCAGCGCGAACACACCAAGACCACCATCGGCGTGATCGAGATCGATCCCGAAAGCGAGACCTGCCGATATTTTCACAATTCCGGTTGCTACCTGCTGGAGGGTGCCGACTACCGCGCGGTGATGCGGCTCGACCGCCGCGCTGGCCTGCCGTTGTTCCCATATGCTGAGATGATCTGGCAGGGACCACGGCCGGACCGCGGTGACCCGCATGCGATCCCGCTCGGCCAGTTGCGCCACCATCTGGCGCGGCGTCCCAGCGTCGACCCGATCGGCGCGTTCCGCACCGCGTTCCCGGAACAACTGGACATGATCCTCGCGCGCGATCCTGAGCTGTTTCACGCCTATACCTTCAACACAGTACGCCAGCTCGGCGCCTGCCACGATTTCCTCGGCGATTTCTTGCGCTGGATGGACGGCTATCGTGGCCTCGGCCTGACCGAGGCGGCGGCGTGCTGCACCACCATCTCGGCCACCGCCAAGACCTTGCAACTGCGCACCGCACGCCTGGTAGCGCGGCGGCGGGTGGATGCTTGCGACGAGCTGTTCGACACGTTGCAGGATGCTCATGCCCGGCTGCACCGGGCGCTCGACACCATCGTCGCCTGAACGCCCATGGCCCGGCTGGTGTTCGACTCGGATGCGTGCGGCTCGACCGTCGACACCTGGCGCCTGACCCACACCGCCGCCGCAGCCTGCGCCGGGCCAGACGAGTTGGGCGCCTCCCTGGTCTGGCACGACGCCGTGGCTCCGGGCACGGTGGCCAGTAGCCTGCGTGACGCCGGACTTTGGAATACTGCCACGCCCACGCCCCTGCACGACCGCGACCACTGGTATCGCACCCGGATCGAGGGGCACGGCCCGCGCGTGCTGCGCTTCGCGGGCCTAGCCGGCATCGCCCAGGTCTGGCTTGGCGGCGTCGAGATCCTGCGCTCCGACAATATGTTCGTGGCGCATCAGGTCGACGTGGGCCTTGATGGTGGCGCCGATCTTGCGATGTGCTTCCGCAGCCTCGACCGCGCGTTGCAGGGCGGCCGGCGTGGCCGCTGGCGTCCGCGCCTAGTGCGCAACCCGGCAATCCGGCTGTTTCGACAGACGCTGCTCGGCCACATGCCGGGCTGGTGTCCCGACATAGACGTGATCGGCCCATGGCGCGAGGTCACGTTGCTCACGCGGCGGATGCCGCTGGTCGATTGCGCCACCTGGCTGATGAATGGCGCGTGCCATGTCGCCGTCCGCGTCTCCGGCATCGAGGCCGCACCCGGCTCGCTGCACCTCGCCGGGCACGATATCGTCTTGCAGCCAGCGCCCGGCGGCCTTTCCGGCGAGGGCATCGTGCCCGACGCGGCCCTCTGGTGGCCGCACACGCACGGCGTCCCGGCGCTGCACGAGGCGCACATCCAGATCGGCGAGCGCCGGCTGGGACTACCCCCACTCGGTTTCCGCAGCGTGGCGATCGACCGCGCCGCCGACGGCGACGGCTTCGGCATCGTCTGGAACGGCGTCCCGGTGTTCTGCCGTGGCGCCGTCTGGACCCCGCCCGACCTCGCCAGCCTGCCCCAGGCTGGGGCCACGCTGCTGCCGGCGCTGACCCTGGCGCGCGACGGCGGCATGAACATGCTGCGGCTGCCCGGCACCGGAACCTATGAGGCCGATGCCTTCCACGACCTGTGCGACCAGCTCGGCATCCTGGTCTGGCAAGACTTCATGTTCGCCGCACTCGACTATCCGGCGGCCGACGCCGGCTTTCGCGCGCAGGTCGCCGAGGAAGCCGCGCAGTTGCTGTCGCGGACGCAGACCAACCCGTCGCTGGCGGTGCTGTGCGGCGGCAGCGAGGTGGCGCAACAGGCGGCCATGCTCGGCCTGGAACGCGGCTACTGGAGCAACGCGGTGTTCGACGCCGTATTGCCGGAGGCAGCGGCACGGTTGCGGCCAGACGTGCCCTATGTGGCGCACTCGCCCGGCTTTGGCGACCTGCCGTTCCTGCCCAGCGCCGGCATCAGCCATTACTACGGTGTCGGCGCCTACCTGCGCCCGCTCGATGACGCGCGGCTGTCGCGGGTGCGGTTTGCCAGCGAATGCCTGGCGCTGGCCAACCTGCCCGACGCACCGGCAACCGAGGCGTTGCTCGGCCAGTCCGGCCTGACCGGACCGGGCTGGAAGGCCGGCATCCCGCGCGACGGCGGCGCGTCCTGGGATTTCGAGGACGTGCGCGACCACTACCTGCAAGTGCTGAGCGGGGTCGATGCGCGCCGCCTGCGCACGGAGGATGCGGTTCGCTACCTGGACCTGTCGCGCGCCGTGTCATGCGAGTTAGCCGAGGCGGTGTTCGGCCAGTGGCGGCTGCCGCATTCGGGCTGTGCCGGCGGGCTGGTGCTACAGATGCACGACCTCCGCGCCGGCGCCGGCTGGGGGGTGGTCGATGTGGACGGTGGCGAGAAGCCGGTCTGGCACGCGCTGCGCCGGGCGTTCGCGCCGCAACGGGTGGTGCTGG
>JAYTQW010000438.1:0-10204 GCA_043746535.1 Rhodospirillales bacterium | reverse complement strand
CGGCGGCGCTGGCCACGGACGGGATCACGCCCGCGCTGCTGGTCGAGGCCGGAGTGATGCGCGAGAGCGAGGACGGGCGCGCGCCGTACGACCTGTTCTTCGGGCGGGCGATGTTCCCGATCCGCGACGCCCAGGGCCGTATCATCAGCTTCGGCGGTCGCATCATGGGCGACGGCCAGCCGAAATACCTGAACGGGCCGGAAACCGAGCTGTTCAGCAAGAGGCGCACGCTGTTCAACCTCGACCGCGCCCGCGCCGCCGTGCGCACCGGCCAGGCCCTGGTGGCGGTCGAGGGCTACATGGACGTGATCGCGTTGCACCAGGCCGGTTTCACCGCCGCCGTGGCGCCGCTCGGCACCGCGCTGACGGAGGCGCATCTGGAGGCGATGTGGCGGCTCTCGCCTGCCCCGGTGCTGTGCTTCGACGGCGATGCGGCGGGCGGACGGGCGGCGCGGCGCTCGGTCGAGCTGGCGTTGCCGCAACTCACGCCGGAGCGTTCGCTGCATGTGGCGCGGATGCCGCCGGGCGAGGACCCCGACAGCCTGGTGCGCCGGCAGGGCGCGCCCGCTTTCCAGGGCGTGATCGACATGGCTTTGACCACCGGTTTGGCAATGTCGCTGTTCGAACTGCACAGCGAGGGCGCAATGCTGTCCACCCCGGAGCAGCGCGCAGGATTTCGTGCCCGGCTTGAGGCGGCGGCGGCACAGATCCAGCACTCTGGGCTGGCGCGGGAGTACCGGTCGGCGTTGATCGACGCCTTTTTCAACAAGATACGCAAGCCATTCCCTGGGCGCGACGGCCGGCGGCGCCCGCCGGTCTCGGTCGGCGGCCCGCGCCCGGTGCCGGCGGAGGCCAGCGCCGACGCCGACCGCGCCCGCATCCTGCTCACCCTGCTGATCCATCATCCGCAGGTGCTGCACGACGAGGAGGAGACGGTGGTGCGGCTGGTGTTGCCGCCAGACTACGAACCATTGCGTTCCGCCATGCTTGGCTGGCTGGAAGGCGCGCAAACCCTTGACTCCGCCACACTCATGGACCACCTCGCACAGCACGCACCTCAGGTCGACCTTGCGGCGCTTGCGGCGGCGGTCGCCGACTCGTCTCCGGCATGTGCCTTGCCAGCAGCGATGCCGGCGGAGGCGCTGGCCGGGTTTTGGCATTTCGTCGGCCTGCTGCGACGCAACACCCTGGAGGACGAGATCGCCCTGGCCCGTGCCGCCTTCGCCGCAAACGCCGATGCCGGCCGCCAGCGCCGGCTTATCGCGTTGTGCGAGGCGCGGCAAAGGCTGGTGGAAGCCGAGCCGGCGGTCGAAAGCCTGGCATAAACCCAACCAGCCTGGCCTGACGCTCGCCATTTCGTAAATCACACCGACGGAGTTGCCGATCCATGGCGACCAAGACTGCCACCACCACCGAAGCTACCCCGCCCGAGCAGGATGCCGACACCACCCTGCTCGACACCCAGTCGGCCGCCGTCAAGCGGCTGATCGCCAAGGGGCGCGAGCGCGGCCACATCACCTTCGACGAGCTGAACCTCGTCCTCACGCCCGAGCAGACCAGCTCGGAGCAGATCGAGGACCTGATGGCGATGCTGTCGGAGATGGGCATCCAGGTGGTCGAGGGCGAGGAGGCCGAGACCGAGGAGACCGAAGGCCTGGTCGCCAAGCCGGAGAAGTCCGAGGACGAGGCCGAGGAGGCCACCGGCAACGTCGACGAGAGCAACCTCGGCCGCACCGACGACCCGGTGCGCATGTACCTGCGCGAGATGGGCAGCGTCGAGTTGCTGTCGCGCGAGGGCGAGATCGCCATCGCCAAGCGGATCGAGGCCGGCCGCGACATGATGATTGGCGGGCTGTGCGAAAGCCCGCTGACGTTCCGCGCCATCATCGCCTGGCACGAGGCGCTGAAGGCCGAGCGGATGTTGCTGCGCGACATCGTCGACCTCGAGGCGACCCAGGGCGGCCCGCCGGCGGCGGCGGTCGAGGCGGCCGTGGAGGGCGCCGAGCCGGCCGACGCGGCGCCGGAGCCGGCCGCGTTCGACGTGGCCGCCGACGACGACGACAGCGATGGCGACGAGGGGCCGGGCCTGTCGCTGTCGGCGCTGGAGGAGAAGCTGAAGCCGGAGGTGCTGGCCAACTTCGAGGAGATAGAGAATCTCTACAAGAAGCTGAGCAAGATGCAGTCCAGGCGGCTGGAGCACCTGAGCGCCGGCGAGCAGTTCAATATCCGCAACGAAAAGAGCTACGAGAAGCTGCGCGAGGAGTTGGTCGGGCGGGTGCAGCAGGTGCGGCTGCACAACAACCGCATTGAGGAGCTGGTGATGCAGTTGAAGCAACTGAACCAGCGCCTTACCGGCATGGAGGGGCAGCTTCTGCGCATGGCTGAGGGCTGCAAGGTGCCACGCGACGAGTTCCTGTCGCAGTACCGCGGCAGCGAGCTGGACCCAAACTGGTTCGAGCGCGTGGCGCACCTGCCCGGCAAGGCGTGGAAGCTGTTCGCATCCCGCTTCATCGAGGACGTGGCCAAGGTCCGCGCGCAGATATCGGTGGTGGCGACCGACGCCGGCCTGCCGATCAGCGAGTTCCGCCGTGTCTATATGACCGTCAGCCGGGGCGAGCGCGACAGCGCCCGCGCCAAGAAGGAGATGATCGAGGCCAACCTGCGGCTGGTGATCTCGATCGCCAAGAAATACACCAATCGCGGGTTGCAATTCCTGGACCTGATCCAGGAGGGCAACATCGGCCTGATGAAGGCGGTGGACAAGTTCGAGTACCGGCGCGGCTACAAGTTCAGCACCTATGCCACGTGGTGGATCCGTCAGGCGATCACCCGCAGCATCGCCGACCAGGCGCGCACCATCCGCATCCCGGTCCACATGATCGAGACCATCAACAAGCTGGTGCGCACCAGCCGGCAGATGCTGCACGAGATCGGCCGCGAGCCGGCGCCCGAGGAGCTGGCCGAAAAGCTCGGGATGCCGCTCGAGAAGGTGCGCAAGGTGCTGAAGATCGCCAAGGAGCCGATCAGCCTGGAGACGCCGATCGGCGACGAGGAGGACAGCCATCTCGGCGACTTCATCGAGGACAAGGCGGCGGTCATCCCGCTGGACGCGGCGATCCAGGCCAACCTGCGCGAGGCCACCACGCGCGTGCTGTCCAGCCTGACGCCGCGCGAGGAGCGGGTGCTGCGGATGCGGTTCGGCATCGGCATGAACACCGACCACACGCTGGAGGAGGTCGGCCAGCAGTTCAACGTGACGCGCGAGCGCATCCGCCAGATCGAGGCGAAGGCGCTGCGCAAGCTGAAGCACCCGAGCCGCAGCCGCAAGCTGCGCAGCTTCCTGGACGACTGAACCCATCGCCGCTTAAATGGCGGCGGATGCAACGACAGGGCGGCGGCGGGATGCGGGCAGACATCGGCGATGCGACGCAGCGCGTGAGCGTAACCGTCACGTTCCTGCGCATGGACCGTCCGCCTGTCCAGCCGCTGCCGCCGCTGCCGCCCGGCGCCGTCATCCGCGCGCTGCCCGATTGTTCGGTGGCGCAGTATCGCGCGCTGTACAACGGCGTCGGCGGTCCGCATCTGTGGTGGCTGCGCCGCGTCATGCCGGACCGCGAACTGGCCCAGCACCTGCGCCGCGCCACCGTGGTCGTCACCGGACTGTACGCGGACGGCGCGCTGTCCGGCTTCTACGAACTGGACAGCCTGCATTTCCCGACGGTGAACCTGAGCTATTTCGGCCTGATGCCGCAGGCGATCGGACGCGGCTTCGGGCGCGCCCTGCTGCGCCACGCGGTCGATGCGGCGTGGCGGCAGGGCGCCCACGCGATCACCGTTAACACCTGCACCGCCGACCATCCCCGCGCCATGCCGACCTACAAGGAGGCCGGATTCCAGATGGTGCGCGAGGTCCACGAGCAATGGCATGTGCCGGTGCGGCTGGGTCTTGCGATCCCGGCGCATCTGCTGGCGCGCGGGTCGCCGTGAGGGCAAGGCCATGGGCTTTGCCCCTGGACCCCAGCAAAGGCTGAGCCTTTGCAATCCCCTTGTCTTGAGAAATGGGGTTTGGGGCCTGCGGCCCCAATGGGTCGAGGGCCAACCCTCGCCTGCCTGTCCTGGTCTTGCTAACCGCGGGACGATGACACGGTGGCGATACCGGCCACTTCCCGTGTCAGCTTCTGCTGCATCGCCTCGGCAAAGCCGGCGTAATCCTGGCATTGCAGCGCGAACGAGCCGACGCCGCCGATCACCTCGCTGGTGTAGGAGGCGATCAGGTCCGCCTCGGTGTGCAGCACGCACAGGCCGTTGATCGTAACCCCGGCCGCCACCAGCCGGTCACGCACCGGGCCGGGCGGCACGCCGTCGTTGGAGCGGCCATCGCCGGCCACGTCGATCACCCGCCGGCCAGCCGTGGCTGGAAGGTCGGCCAGCAACGCCTCGCAGGCCAGCAGCGCGTTGCCGATCGCCGTGGTTCCCGGCCGCATGTCGCGCGGCATATCCTCGACCAGCCCGGCAAAGGCGTCGAGCGAGGCGTGGCCGGTGATCCGGGTCCACGGCACCATCACCTGTTGTTGCTCATGCCCGGACCACAGCAATACGGCGCAGAAGCAGGCCTGGTGCATGCCGCCGACCATGCCGGCCTGCGTCGCCGGATCGCGCAGCGCCTCTCCGACGCCGCGCGTCATCAGGCCGAACTCGTCGAAGGTGACGCTGCCGGAGCCGTCGAAGGCCAGCACCAGCGCCAGGTCGACCGGCGCGCCGGCGCCAGGAAGATCTGTCATGGCTGGTGCCTCACGGCTGGCTTCGTGCTAACGCGGCACGCGCAAAAGGGGGAGTGGGCCGGCGTGGTCAGGATCGATCGGGTGGTGACGCGGGGCGGCGACGGCGGGCAGACCAGCCTGGGCGACGGCAGCCGGGTGAACAAGGACGCGCTGCGGGTCGAGGCGTTCGGCACCGTGGACGAGGCCAACGCGGCGATTGGCGTGCTGCGGCTGCATCTCGCGGGCGACGCGGCCAGCGACGCCATGCTGTCGCGGATGCAGAACGACCTGTTCGATGTCGGCGCCGATCTGTGCGTGCCGGGCGAGGCTGGCCAGCGCCTGCGCCTGACCGACGCGCCGAGCCTGCGGCTGGAGGCGGAGATCGCGGCGATGAACGCCGGCCTGCCGCCGCTCACCAGCTTCGTGCTGCCGGGCGGCAGCGCCGGCGCCGCGCACGCGCATGTGGCGCGGACCGTGGTGCGCCGGGCGGAGCGCCTGGTGGTGGCGCTGGCGCGCGAGGAGGGGGTGAATGCCGCGATCTTGCGCCTGCTGAACCGCATGTCGGACCACCTGTTCGTGCTGAGCAGGCACCTCAACGCGGCGGCGGCGGGCGATGTACCATGGATTCCGGGCGCTAACCGTTAAATGACCCACCTGCCTGGATGACCCACCTGCCTAGATGACCAGCACGCCGTGATGCTTGGCCTTGTCGTCCGGCTCGACATGGATGGTCACCACCAGCCCGTCCATGTCGAGCCGCAGCACCGCTTCGAGCCGGTCGCAGATGTCGTGCGCGGCGGAGACGCTCATGGCGCCGGGCACCACCAGATGGAACTCCAGGAAGGTGAGCCGTCCGGCGTGGCGGGTGCGCAGGTCGTGCGCCTCGATGGCGCCCTCGGCGTGGCTGGCGACCAGGGCGCGGATGCGCTCGACCACGGCGGGCGCGGGGGCGGCGTCCATCAGGCCGGATACCGAGTTGCGCACCACCAGCAGGCCGGACGCCAGAATATACAGCGCCGCCGCCACCGCCAGCAGCGGGTCGAGCCATAGCCGCCCGGTCGCCACCACCAGCACGACGCCGGCGATCAGCGTCGCCGACGTGACCACGTCCGATGCCAGATGCTGGCCATCCGCCACCAGCGCCGGCGAGCGCAGCCGCCCGCCCGATCGCAGCAGCACCAGCGCCCATGCCAGGTTCAGCACCGAGGCGACGGCGGTCAGCGTGAGGCCGAACACCGGGCGTTCGATCGGCAGCGGGTCGCGCCAGACCTGCCAGGCATGCAGCAGGATCGACAGGCTGGCCACGATGATCAGCACGCCCTCGACCACGGCGGCGAAGAACTCCGCCTTGTCATGGCCGAACGGATGGTTCTCGTCGGCCGGGCGGGCGCCGAACCGCAACGCCGCGAAGGCGAGCAGGCCGGCGGCCACGTTCACCACCGTCTCGGTGGCGTCGGAGAACAGCGCCGCGCTGCCGGTGATCCACCACGCCGCCGCCTTGATGGCCAGCACCACCAATCCGATGCCGATGCTGGCGAGGGCGAGGCGTTGCGAACGGATCAGGGCGCGGCTCCGGTGTTGATCGCCGCCGATATGGCATCAAACGCGGCGGCGGCGCCACCGTGCGCGGCGCCAAGGTCGTGGCGGCGGCTACGGCGCCGCCGCGACCTTGGCGGGGAGGGCGCGCGGCCCGAACCAGACCGCGCCGGCATCGGCTGGAATCCAGACGCGATGCACATGCAGGAAGTCGGCGCCCAGGATCAGGTCGAAATACGGCATCACCGGCCCCACCATGAACAGCCCGTTCGCGACGGTATCGCCGCCCGCCCCCAGGCTGCGGATACGGTACCGGGTGGCGGTCGGGTGCTCCTCGCCGACGCCGGCCAGGGCGACCGGCGGCCCCGAGGCGTCGGCTCCGGCGGTGTAGCCAGCATGGCGGGCGGCCTCGCCGCCGATCATGGTCATCGACGCCCCGGAATCGAGCAGCGCCGTCATGTCGTGTCCGTCCAGCGTGGCCGGGAGCGCCATCAGTGTGTTGCCGGGCACCGGGTTGCGTACCGGCACGCGCACGGCCGATGCCTCCCATCCCGGCGGCGGCCCGTCGCAGCCGGATGGCTTGTTCAGCGCGACGCGGGCGTGCGGCATGTCGAGATCGAGGTCGAAACGACGCAGCACGTCCAGGCCGATCAGGCCGTCGATGGGGATTTTGCGGGTGCCCAGCCTGGCATCGGCCACCTCGAACCGCTGGTCCGGCCGGTCCAGCGCGCCGATGCGCAGATGATCCGCAGTCGCCGCCAGCCGCCGGCTGAGACCGCCGACGCCCACCATCATGCGGATGTCGACCGGCGTGCGCGAGAGTTGCAGCCGCGTGGCCGCCGCCTCGGTGAGCACCGAGTAGCTGGAACCCAGGTCGATCATCAGCGAGACCGGATGGCCGTCGAGCGTCGCGCTCACGAATGGCACGTTGCCGACGAAGCCGAGCGGCAGGCTCGCCACCGGCCTCGCCACGCACTCGGCGGAGCCGGGCGGATGGCCGGCGCAGGCGGAGACGCCGCCGGCCACGGCAACGATCGTCGCCGCGCGGCAACCGCGCCACCAGCGAGTGGTCATATATTGAAGCAGCCTCCGGCATGGGCTGTCAGCGATAGCGGCAAACCGGCGCCGGTCACACCGAAAAATATTTCGCCTTCGGATTAAGAACGACGATGGCGCTGGTCGACTGCTCGGGATGCAACTGCCACTCGTCCGACAGGTCCACGCCGATGCGCGCCGCATCCAGCAGCCGCAGCAGCGGTTCCTGGTCCTCCAGCCTCGGGCAGGCCGGGTAGCCGAACGAGTAGCGGCTGCCGCGATACGACTGGCCCAGCATCTTCTCGATGTCGCGGTCGTCCTCGGCGGCAAAGCCCAGTTCGGCGCGGATGCGCTTGTGGGTGTATTCGGCCATCGCCTCCGCCATCTCGACCGACAGGCCGTGCAGGTACAGGTAGTCCTGGTAACGGTTGTCCTCGAACCACAGCCGCGCCGTGTCGCTGGCCTTCTGGCCCACGGTCACCACCTGCAACCCGATCACGTCGCGCTCGGCCTCGTCCACGTCGCGGAAGAAGTCGGCGATGCACTCGCCGTCCTCCTTGGGCTGGCGCGGCAGGTTGAAACGGCACAGTTCGGTGCTGCCGTCCCGCTCGAACACGATCAGCTCGTTGCCCTGGCCGGCGGCCTTCCAGTAGCCGTACGCCGCCTGCGGCCTCAGGATGTTCTCGGCGTCGCAGATCGCCAGCATCCGCTTCATCACCGGGCGCAATTCCTGGCGCGCCCAGCCCAGGAACTCGTCGAGGCTGCGGCCCTGCTTGCGGAAGCCCCACTGGAACTGGAACAGGCTGCGCTCATTGAGGAACGGGATGATCGCCTTCGGCTGCGCCTCGATCACCCGCGCCCCCCAGAACGGCGGCTCCACCACCGGCACGTCGGCGGTCAGGCCGCGCCTGCGCGCCTGCACCGCCGCGACATCGACCGGGCGGTACGCCTTCGCGTCCGCCTGGCCCAGCACCCGCTGCGTGTTGCGCGCCTTGCCGACGCGCTTGGCCTGCAACGCCGCCAGGTAGTCGTCGAAGCCGTTGCCGGTAACACGGTCCATCAGATGCAGCCCGTCGAACGCATCGCGCGCATAGGCGACGCGCCCGCAGGCATAGGCGCGCACGCAGTCTTCCTCTACATAGTTGCGGGTGAGCGCAGCACCGCCCAGCAGCACCGGGATCTCCAGGCCCTGGCGCGACATCTCCTCCAGATTCTCGCGCATGACCACGGTGGACTTCACCAGCAGCCCGGACATGCCGATGGCGTGGGCGCGGTGTTCGCGCACCGCGTCCACCATCTCCGCCAGCTTCACCTTGATGCCCAGGTTGACCACGCGGTAGCCGTTGTTGGTCAGGATGATGTCGACCAGGTTCTTGCCGATGTCGTGCACGTCGCCCTTCACCGTCGCCAGCACGATGGTGCCCTTCTCCTGGCCCTCGATCCGCTCCATGTGCGGCTCCAGATGCGCCACGGCGGCCTTCATCGTCTCGGCCGATTGCAGCACGAACGGCAACTGCATCTTACCCGACCCGAACAGCTCGCCCACCACCTTCATGCCGTCGAGCAGGATGTTGTTGATGATGTCGAGCGGCGGATGCAGCTTCATCGCCTCGTCCAGCTCGTCGCCCAGGCCCTTGCGGTCGCCGTCGACGATGCGATCCTTCAGCCGGCCCTCGACCGTCTCGGCGCGAGTCTTCTTGACCGCGTCCACGCCCTTGCGATCGGCGAACATCTCCAGCAGCCGCTTCAGCGGATCGTAGCCCTCGCGGCGGCGGTCGAAGATCAGGTCCTCCATCACCTCGACCTCCTCCGCGGAGATCAGGTGCAGCGGCCGGATCTTGGAGACATGGACGATGGCGCCGGTCATGCCGGCGCGCACGGCGTGGTCGAGGAACACGCTGTTCAGCACCGCGCGCGCCGCCGGGTTCAACCCGAAGCTGATGTTGGAAAGCCCAAGGATGATCTGGATGTCCGGGAACCGCTCGCGAATGGCGCGGATGCCCTCCAGCGTCCACTGACCCAGCTTGCGGTCGTCCTCGTTGCCGGTGGCGATGGTGAAGGTCAGCGGGTCGATCAGCAGGTCGGACTGTTCCAGGCCGTAGCGCCCGCAGGCGAACGCCACCAGCCGCTCGGCCACCTCCAGCTTGCGTTCGGCGGTCTTGGCCATGCCGGCCTCGTCGATGGTCAGCGCGATGACGGCGGTGCCGAACTTCTTCGCCATCTCCATGCGAACCTCGGCGGCCTGGTCGCCGTCCTCGAAGTTGATCGAGTTCAGGATCGGCTTGCCGCCATGCAGCTTCAGCGCCGCCTCCAGCACGATCGCCTCGGTGCTGTCGATCACCAGCGGCGAGTTCACCGAACTGGTGAAGCGGCGGATCACCTCGTTCATCTCGTAGATCTCGTCGCGCCCGACAAAGGCGGTGCAGACATCGAGCGAGTTGGAGCCCTCGGCGATCTGGTCGCGGCCCATCGACACGCAGCCGTCCCAGTCGCCGCGCTCCTGCAACTCGCGCCACTTGCGGCTGCCGTTGGCGTTGCAGCGCTCGCCGATGGAGAAATAGCTGTTCTCCTGGCGCAACGGAACCTGTTGATACAGGCTGGCGACCGAGGGAATCCACACCGGGCGGCGCGCGACCGGGGCCGGGCGGCGGGCGCCGTTGCGCGACAGCATGGCGTCGAGTGCGGCGATATGCGGCGTCGAGGTGCCGCAGCAGCCGCCGATCAGGTTCACCCCGTCCTCGACCACGAACCGCTCGACCCAGCTTGCCATCTCGGCGGCGCCCAGCGGGTAGCGGGTCTGGCCGTCCACCAGTTCCGGCAGTCCGGCGTTCGGCTGCACGCTGATGAGGCCGGGCCAGCTCCCCGCGAGGTAG
>JAYTQW010000437.1:0-1951 GCA_043746535.1 Rhodospirillales bacterium | reverse complement strand
CGCCGCCATGCGCCAGTCCCAGCGCCGCCAGAACGCCGGCGCCAGCACCGCCGGCAGGAACTTCACCAGCACCGCCAGGCCGAGCACGAGGCCGGTGGCACCGCGCCAGCCGCGCGCGCGCGACAGCAGGGCCACGCCGAGCAGCCCGACCACGATGGCGTCGAGATGGCCGTTGCCGGCGAACTCCCACACCGGCAGCGGGTTCCAGGCGTACAGCAGCACCCGCGAGCGCGGCAGGCGCAGCCGGTCCAGCACGCCGACCAGCGCCCATAGGCCCAGCGCCTCGAACGCCACCATGGCCGCGCGCATGGCGAACGGCGTCTGGCCGAGCCAGGCCACGGCGGCGAACACCAGTTGCGCTGCGGGCGGGTAGATGGTGTGGGCGTAGCCGGCGCGGTTGACGTGGCCGTAGATCAGGTGGTCGCGCAACGGCGCCAGCACCGGGTCGGCGGGGACGAAGCTGTACGGGTTGTGGCCGGCCAACTGCACGCGCCCGTCCCAGATGTAGCGGAACAGGTCGCTGGACAGGAACATCGGCGAGGCCAGCGGGATCGCCCGCATCGCCGCAGCGACCCCCAGGATCAGCCAGAACGCGCGCCCTGCGGACGGGGCGCGGAGTTCGCCGGCAGCCACGAACAGGTAGATCCCGCCGGCCAGCAGTTGCAGCGCCAGCCACAGCGTCAGCCGGTCCTGCGAGCCGATGAAGATGTCGCTGCCGTCGTGCAGCGCCTGTCCGGCGCCGATCAGCGCGACCAGCGCCGCGCCGGCAAGGACCAGCCTGCGGCTCAAGCGGCGGCCGCGAGCAGGCCGGGCAGGTCCAGCGCCCGCACGCAGGCGGCGGTGGCGGGAGCGGCGTACGGCACCAGCCCGTCGTCGCGGCGCGCGCCGGAGAGCTCGCCCACCAGCCGGCCCAGCGCCGCGCGGTCATCCACGTCGTACCAGACCGGCAGCTCGACCAGATCGAGGCGCAGGCCGCGCGCCCGCTCGCGGGTCTGCTCGGCCACGCGCCCGGTGCTCCAGTCGATGTCGGCGAACAGGCGCGCGTGCGCCCGCTTCATGCCCAGCGCGTAGTAGCCGCCGTCCTCCGCAGCACCCAGCACGCAGCGGTCGCCGGGCGCCGCCAGCAGCCGCGCCAGCTCCATCAGCACCGAGGTCGGCAGCGTCGGGCTGTCGGCGTTGAGCACGCAGGCGAAGCCGTAGCCCTGCGCGAACAACCGCTCGGTGGCCTGCCACAGGCAGCGGCCGAAGCCGGTGACGCCGGGCGCCGCGCTGGCGCCATCGGCCAGCACCAGGCGCGTGCCGGGCGCCAACATGCCGTCGAACCGCGCCTCCATCCCCGCCGGCGCGTATGCGACGAAGCCGTGGACCGGCACCTCGCGCCCGGCCAGGGCGACGTTGGTGGTGATGTCGCGCAGGAACGCGGCACTCATCCGCGTCGCCGCCTCGGGCGTCAGCGGCGGACACAGCCGGGTCTTGACCTGGCCCGCGCGCGGCGCCTTGGCCATCACCGCGATGGCGCACATGTCGGCAGGCTGCATGGCGTTACGATCCGCTGAACCAGTTATAGCCGCGATCCTCCCAGAACCCGCCCGGCTGCCGGTTGCCGACCCACAACGCGGTGACGAACTTGGGGTTCTTGAACCCGAGCTTGGTGGGGATGCGGATCTTGAACGGGAAGCCGTATTTGGCCGGCAGGATCTGGTCGGACAGGCTGAACGCCATGATCGTCTGCGGGTGCAGTGCCGTGGCCATGTCCATGCCGCCGTAATAGCCGTCGGCGCACTCGTAGCCGACATAACGTTGCGTGATGTCGGCGCCGATGCGCTCCAGGAACAGGCGCAACGGCGTGCCGGTCCACTTGCCGATCATGCTCCAGCCCTCGACGCAGACGTGGCGGGTGACCTGGCTCTCCTGCGGCAGCGCGTGAAGCCGGTCGACGCTCCACGGGCGC
>JAYTQW010000436.1:0-7884 GCA_043746535.1 Rhodospirillales bacterium | reverse complement strand
GCCTCCGCGCAGTTCTCGCGCGCCCGCGCCAGTGCCGCGTCGGCTACGTCCAGCGCCAGCAGCCGGTCGCAGCGCGCTGCCAGCGCCGCCGTGAAGATGCCGATGGAGCAGCCTACCTCCAATGCCGAGGCAAACCGGCGCTGGGGCAGGGCGGCCAGGCTGGCGGCGTATTTCTCGCGCTCGTAATGGCTGCTGGCGAACCGCCACGGGTCCGGGTCGGCCGCGTACATATTGTTGAAATACTCAGGGCCGATGCTCTCGGTGCGGCGGCTCACGGCGTCGTCTCCACGTCGATGTAGGTTTCGCTCGGTTGCAGGAAACGGTCGATGAAGCTGGTCGCCATTTGAAAACCGCCTGGATCGTCAGTGATGACGCCGGCATGTTGCGACCGATGCGCCAGAATGGCGGCGCGCTTGCGGTCGAGTTGGGCGGATACGTCCAGCCGGAAGCCGCCGAACGGCGCCTGCTCGATCTCCTGCCCGGGCGGCAGGGTCCAGCCCCAAACCGGGAACGCCAGCAGGCGGGCGATGGTGGCCCGGCAGGCTGCCGCCGCGATGTCGGCGGCGGCCTCATGGTCGCAATGCGGGTCGTATCGCCATGCGGTGACGACCATGCGGCACTCCCAGGCGCGGATCAGATCAGCCAGCCGCGCCGCCGCCGCATGAAGTGGCGCCCCGGCATTGGGCGCCGCCGTGTCGGGATAACGCAGGAATGCCACCCGCTCGCCCGGCAGCCCGAGATGGCCGAGCGCCTGCAATGTCTCCTGTTCCCGCAACGCCCGCAGCCGCTCGGGCGGAAAGGCGCGCGAGTTCGGGTGCGACCCGGCGCCGTCGGTCAGGATCGCCACCATCGGCGGGCGGCCTATGGCACATGCCTGCGCGATCAACCCGCCGCAGCCCAGGCTCTCGTCGTCGGGATGCGGCGCCAGCACCAGGATGGGGGCATCGCCGAACGCCTTCGCGAAGTCGAGCATCGGCAACGCTCGCATGGCGCCCCAGGCCTGTTCCGCCCGCATCACGCCGGCTGTATCCGGGTCCGCATGATGTGCGCGGCGGCCTCCGTCAGCACGTCGTCGGCAGCGGGCTGGCGCAGGTAGGTGCCGAGGTCGCGGCGCACCCGCTCGATCGGGTTCGGGTGCATGAACGCGGCCAGGCCGAGCGAGCGTTCCACCAGTCCCATCGCCTCCAGGCACGCTGCCTCGATGGCGATACGGGCAAAGTTGACGGTGGCGACAACCTCGGCGGCGTCCTCCCCCGTTGTCGATCGTTCGGCGGCGGCGGCGGCGCGACCGGCCCACAGGATCGCGGTCTCCCGCGCGATCCAGGCACGGCCCATGCGACCCTGCTGGTGCGGGCTGGCGTCGCGACCACGCGCCACCAGTTGCCGCATCGCCAATTCGACCAATGCCTCCAGCCCGCCGCACGACACCGCCGAGGTGCGCCAGGCCCCGGCGGAGAACCACGGCTCGCGCAGGTAGTCGCCGGGCACGCCGATCCAATCGTCGGGGCCGACCGGCGTGCCCTCGAACGAGATCCGCCCGGTACCGGCGGCGCGCATCCCCTGCATCCGGCTACCGAGCGAAGACGCCACCGCCCTGTCGGTGGACAAATAGGCGAGTTGCGCGCCGCCATCGCCGCGCGTGGCCGTGACGATGGCCTGGGCGGCATGACCAGCGCCGGAGCAGAACGCCTTGCCGCCATGCATCAACCCATCCGCAGCTTCGCGCAGGGCATCCCTCGGCGGGTCCGTCACCCACAGGCCGAACAGCCGCCCGGCCGCCGCGTCCAGGGCCGCGCGCCGTAGCTGCGGTGCCGAACCATGGCGCGCGATCAGCAGGATGGCGTTGACATGCCCCTCGTATAACCGTCCGACGGCAAGGTTGCCGCGGCCCAGTGCCCGCAACACCTGGGTGAGCGGGGCGGCGCCGTCCGGCTCGGTGCCGAGTCCCAGCCCCCCCGCCGCCACCGGCAACGGCGCGGTCAACGCGCCGGCGGCATGGAGGTCGGCGATGTCCTCCGCGGGAAAGCCGCCACTTTCGTCTAGCGCCGGCGCGCGTGCCCGCATCGCCGGCGCCAGGGCATCCACCGCCAGGCACAGGATCCGCTGGCGCTCCGCAGCGGCCAGTGCGCCATCGCCCAGTGGATTGAAGGGCACGTTCATTGCGGATCTCACCAGCGGGATGCTCTGCGCGTCAACAGCCAGCACCCGGCACAGTTCCCGTTCCGAACCATTCGGCCTACGTCGCGTTGTGTCGCCGCCAAAACAGGAGGCGCGCATGGACCAGCCCGAGAGAGGTGACATGCCGCAGACGGGTGACATGCCGAAGACGGGCAAGGTGCCGCAAGCCGAAGTGGACGCGGTGGATATCGCGTTCATGCGCCGGGCCATCGCCATCGCCCGCGACGCGGCCCAGGAGGACGGTGCCGCGCCGATCGGTTGCGTGATCGTGCGTGACGGCGTGGTGATCGGCGAGGGCGGCAACGAGGTCGGGCCGCAGAGCGATCCGACCGCCCATGCCGAGATGGTGGCGATCCGGCGCGCGGCCCGTGCGGTCGGCCCCGACCTGCGCGGCGCCACACTGTACTCGACGCTGCAACCCTGTGGCATGTGCACGATGGCATCGATCTGGGCACATGTCGGCCGCGTGATCTACAGCGCCGAACGCCATCAGGTCCACAGCATGTATTTCGAGGACCGGCACTTCGACACGATGAGCTTTATCAGCGACGCCTTCAGCGAGGACATCGAAGTTGCCGGCGGCGTGTTGTCCGAGCAAAGCGCCGCGCTGTATCACCAGCCTGATGAGGATGTGCCACGGGAGGAGTGCGGCAACGTCTGAAGGCTTGCGGCCTGGTGGCGACTCCTAGTCCGCATTCTCGAGCGTTGCCATCCTGGCCCTGGCTTTCACCTGGGTGCGCAAGGTCGCGCAGATCGCTTCGGCCTGTGCCATCTGCGCGGGCAGATCCGCCACCGCCACCAAACGACGTTGCAGCATCACGCTACATGCTTCGATCTCAGCCCAGGCGGCCCCGAACCGGCCGCACGCCAGATAACGCTCGATCCGCTCCGGTGCGAGCGCCACGTCACGGGCAAACGCCGGTAGCAATGCGGAATCGGCGACACAGCCGCGCAGCCGGTGGCGCAGCGCGGCGCGGCGGGCGCAGTCCTCGGCCGGTTCCAGCCGGTCATCGAGGAAGGCGTCGGAGCTGATCAGACGGCGGCGGATGGTGTCGGCCATGCCGCCCGTCGCCCGCCCCTCGATGCGTCCCGACACCACGACGTGGCATTCCGGCGCGTGCCGGATGTGGGCATCCGCCACGCGCAGCGCCGCCAGGAAAGCGCGGTCCTCGCCGGACGACACCGCCGGGATGCCGCCGACCTGCCTAAAGGCTGCCACGGTCACGGCGATGCTGGCTCCTGAATGCTGTGTGTGGCGTGGCAGCGGGTCGGCCGGGTCCGGGTCCAGCAGCGCGTGCATCTCATCGCACAGCGCGTCATAGGCGCATTCCCGCGCATCGTCCTCGTGCAGCCGCAGCGGGATGCGGCTCCAGTCGGCCGGATCGAGATCGACCCAACCGGCCACCGCATCGGCGCCGGCGGCGATGGCGGCCAGGTTGGCGGCGATCCAATCCGGGTCTGCGACACTGTCGGCGTCGGTGGTCAGCAGCACGCCACATTCGCACGCAAGCTTGGCCGCTTCCTGCATCACCAGGCGGCGCGCATGCCCGGCATTCGCCTGTGCCGGCGGCAGGCGGCGTTCCTGGACATGCAACGTCGTGCCTGGCCGCAATCGTATTCGCCTGGCAAGGCTCGCGGTGTCATCGGTTGAGTTGTTGACCAGCAGCACGATGTGGTCGGCCTGAGCGCCAACCTGATTGCCTAGGGCCGTTAAGCAGGCCTCGATGCGCGCGGCTTCGTCCCGGACCGGAATCGCCACGATAACAGGCCCGGCCACCGCTTGCGTGTAAGATGTCATGGCCAGGAACAACCTGACCGGATTGGCGAAGTTTCACGGTAAAACGCGATGGTGTGGCTGTGAACGGAGCCTGTGCCGAAATTGCCGGCAAAGTCCCCAGCCGGACATCAGCCGGACATCAGCATGTACTCGGCCAGATCGGCGCGGCCAGCGGCATCTTTCTGCGCCACCACGCCGAGCGCCTCCAACCCGAAGCCGATCTCGCGCGGGTCGGCGCCCCCGGTGAAGGGCGCCAGCTTGTAGATCGGCGCGGTGATCGTCACCAGTATGCCGCCGTCCTGCCCGGCGGTGCCCGACAGCGGCAGCCGCAGCAGGCGGCGCTGGCCGGCCCGCACCACGATCCCGTCGGCCCGATGCGGCCCGGCGGTGACGGCCAGCGTCTGGTCGCGCGGGCCGCCATAGATGATGAGGTAGATCGAGCTGGCCGGCAGTTCCGGGCTGTCGACGCTGAACATGAGCTGGGCCGACTCCAGCCGCGACCAGCAGCCCCAGCTCTCCGCAGGCCACCAGCCACGGCCGTATTTGGCCCATTTGCCGCTTGGCAGCGCCAAGCTGTGCTCGGCGGCGTCGCGGTCGCGGCCGAGGCCATAAATCAAGCCACGTTCGACCGTGAAACCGCGCACGCTGGCGTCCACGCGGGGCACGGCATCGCGCACCACGCTCAGTATCTGGTCCAGCACGTCGGTCCAGGCACGCGGGCGGAACCGCGCGGTCACGTCCGCCTCCAGCCGGGCGCGCTGTGTCGGGTCCATCAGCGTCAACGCCTGCGTACAGAAGTCATCGCTGGAGCCTGGCGTGTAATAGACAGCGAGGTCGCCGCCCGCCTCCCGCAGCGAGGAATGCGTGGGCACCAGCGGCACCCGGCCGTGGCATAGGCTCTCCGTTACCGGCAGGCCCCAGCCCTCGTATAGCGAGCAGTACACCGTAAACAACGCCGAGCGGTACAACACCGCAAGTTCGAGGTCGGAGACGCTGCCGATCAGGCGGATCTTGCTGGCGAGGTCCGGGTTCACCTTCAGCCAGTTCAGCGTGTAGTCGACCAGCCAGCCGCGCTTGCCGACGCAGATCAGGTCCGGCACCGCATCCGCGCCGTGTTCGTCGATCAGCCGCTTCCATGCCTGGAAAATGAAGATGTGGTTCTTGCGTGCCTCGATGGTCGAGACGAACAGCGCGAACGGTCGACGCAACCCGTATCGCGCAAGCACCTGCGCCCGCAGCGGCGCCGGCAGGCTGTTCGGCAGACCGGCGGGACCGTCGAACCGCGCATCGAGCCGCACCACATGCAGGTCCGGCATTGTGGTCGCGGCAAGGTTGCCAACCGCCTCCACCACGTCGCGGCCGGTGCAGTCGGAGTTGACCAGCACCACATCGGCGGTGCGGGTAGCGTCGGCGAACCAGCCACGGAACTCGCGCACCAGATCAGCCGAACAGGTTTCCGGCACCTTGATGGGGATGCAGTCATGCACGAACGGCGCGTACAGCACGCCGTACTCGCGTTGCAGGAAGCGCACGTGCTGCATGTAGTCCGGGATCCACCAGGACGAGCCAAGGTTGACCAGCACGTCGTTCGGCGCGAACGCGGCCGGCTCGCCGGTCTTGGTCGCCTGCTTCAGTTCCGCTATCAGCATCCTCCACGTGTCGGCGCCATCGCCTCCGGCGGCGTCGAGCGACGGTGCGGCGGCGGTCTGCACAAGTTGACGGAACAACCCGGCCGGAAGCGGGATCCAGCAGCCACGCACGGCGTCGAAGCAGCACGCGGCGACATTGTCCCGGCCAGCCTGCCGAGCGGCTTGGTAGATCTCGATCTGCACCCGCTGGATGCCGGTCGGTATCCGGTTATGCTCGAAATACTGGATGAGGTCGCTGTAGTCGATCCAAACGTGGCGTAAGCGTGCCTGTGTCTGCTGGTATGGCAGCCGGGCAGTGTTGATCGACGGGAGTTGCTCGGTCAGCCGTGCGATCACGAGGTCGCCGGTAATCTGCAACTGGCCAGGGGGCAGGCGGCGCAAACCAGACTTCATGCGCGCGGGTTTGGCTTCGAGTAATCCATTGAAACCTGTCTCGACCAGTGGCGGCGCGCCATGTGCCTCCATCCGGGCGTCGTTTGTCCGCGCAACAGCGAAGCGTTTCGTCATCCCAGGCGCGACAAGGTATGCTCGTCGGTTAAAACCTGACCCATGCTGCCCCGTGGCCTTTCGGAATCGACTAGCGATGTTTTCTAATGAAACGTTATCCATTAGCTAACAGTTAGGTAAGAATATTTTTGTAAATATTAACTATATATATTAATGAAGGTTTAATGCAAAAATAACGTTTATACTTATATATGCAGTATCACTTTGACAGGTTTATTAGTTGATTGATCGCTCGCTACCGAAATGAGTTTGGCTCGTACCAATATCATAACCAAAAGCGAAACAAAACCATCAAAAAATAGCAAATACACAAGTTTAATCCGTTGCAATCCATCCATCAAAAAAGTTGTAAATCGTAGATTGATACAATTAACTATTTTTTCCCTGCTGTGCTGCAATGCGGTATGCCAGTGTCCCCCTGCACATAAAATAGAGGGCACTATGGCCGAGGTAACTGTTACTGGCGTTGGCGCAACCAAAGTGACCATTCCCTTCACGTCCGCAAGCCAAGCCGCATTGGCCAAGTCGCTTGCGGCCACCATCAACTCCGAGGTCGCCGCCGGAACCCTGGTTCCGGTCAATGCCGCAGGGCCGATTGCACCTGACTCCGTCATATCCAGCGAACTGGTCGTCCAGCAGGGCGGCGCCCTGGTGCTCAACCCGCTTGACCTTGCCGTGGTCGTGGCCGCCGCAGGGTCGGTGAACATGCTCGGCGACGGCATCGCCAACCAAAGCGTCATCGCCGGTTCCGGCAGCTTGACATACATCACCAACGGCGGCTCCGGCACGGTGGTCGCGGCGGGCGGAGCCAACCTCATCGTGACCTCAGCGGTCGGCAATGCGGGCTGGGAGGTCAGCACCGGATCCGGCAACGACACGCTCAGCAGCCAGTCCGGCAACGACACGCTGGCCGCTGGCCTCGGTCACAACGCGATCATCCTCGGCACCGGCCAGAACCTGATCGACGTGACCGGCCATGACACCGTGCTCGCGGGGTCCGGCGCCGAGACGGTCGCGGTCGAAACCGGCGGTCACGCGGTGGTGTTCGGGGGCGCCAGCCAGCTTCTGTTCCTGGGCGGCAACCTGGCCGACACCGTGAGCGGGGGAACCGGCACCGACACCATCTTCGGCGGCCGCGGCGGCGGCGAATATATTGGTGGCAATGCGGGCGGCAACTTGATCTACGCTTCGGGCACCATCAGCGGCGGTGGCAACGGCGATCAGCTTTACGCCATGGGCAGCCTCGCCACCCAGATACATGCCGCCTCGGGCAACGAGACCTTGTCCACGGCACTCTCAAGCGGCGCCGACACGGTGTTCGCCGGGTTCGGGTCGGACAAGATCACGCTCGGCACTGGCCCGAACACCTTGGTGGCCGGCCATGGCAACGCGACGGTGTTCGGCGGTATCGGCGCAGACCTGTACGAGTTCGTCAAAGGCTCGGCGGGTGGCAACGAAACCATTCATGGCTTCGACTTCGGCGGCACGGTGAAGCTGATCGGCTACGACAAGCACGAGGTTGCCGATGCGCTTGCCCATGCCCACGTCACGGCGGCGGGCACCAGCATAACCTTGTCCGACAACACGCAGATCACCTTTGCCAACGTGAACGACCTGAGCAAGACGCACTTCACCTGACGCCCGTGTGGCAGGCCCGGACGGTCAGCGACCGCTCGATGTCTGAGCCTGCCACGACGTTCCGGCCGCGGCCGGGCCGTTCTGCTTCATCAGTTTCAGTTGCCACTGCATCGCTTCCGTGGCGAACGGGAAGCC